>CAYRNB010000060.1:0-19276 GCA_964425315.1 uncultured Rhodoblastus sp. | reverse complement strand
GTTTCGCGCGACGGATTGCTGAAATAGCCCGGGCGGCGCCGCTTCCTCGGTCACCCGCCTTCTGGACAGCTCCGGCGCTTTCTGTTATCGAACCTCCCAACGGTCCAGCGCTCCGTAAGCGCGGAGTTTTCTTTTCCAATCTGGCGTTCGAGCCGCGACTTCGCGGCGGCGAACCGCTCCAACAAAGGAAGAATGCGTGCAAGTTCTCGTTCGCGACAATAACGTCGATCAGGCCCTCAAGGCGCTCAAGAAGAAAATGCAGCGCGAGGGCATATTCCGCGAAATGAAGCTGCGCGGCCATTACGAAAAGCCTTCGGAGAAGCGCGCCCGCGAGCAGGCGGAAGCCATCCGCCGCGCCCGCAAGCTGGCGCGCAAGAAGATGCAGCGCGAGGGCCTGCTGCCGATGAAGGCCAGGCCCGCCGGCCGTTGATTTTTAGCTTGGCGCCGTGTCTTTCGGACATTGCCGCGAACTTGGCGCCAGTTCGGAATTGCAAATGGAGCGCCCCTCGCCGAGCGAGGGGCGTTTTGCGCGTGTCGAGCGTCACATGCCGGGCGCGTTCGCCGCTGGAGCGATCGCGGGCAAGAAATTATCGCCATCGCCGCCCTGGCCTGTCCTTTGCCTCTTTCGCGCCGAAAAGCGGGCCTATCGGTCCGATCGTGATTGCGGCGGCGCCGCAGCGGGACCGCATAGGGTTGAAACAGCAAGAGAGCGGATTGAGATCGAAATGGCGCGCCACAGCAGGTTCCTGATTTTCGTCTCCGCCTTGGCGTTGGCCCTGCCCCTCGCCGGCTGCGAATCGATGACCGGTTTTTCCAGCCGCCAGGGCGGCCCACACTACGCCGAAACCACCACCGCCAGCCCACAAGCGGCCGAAGCCAATATCGATTCGCTCGATAAGGTCGTCCAGAGCCACCCCAACGACCCCGAAGCCTATAACACCCGCGGCGTCGCTTACGCCAAAATGGGCAAATTCAACTTGGCGATCGCCGATTTCACCCATGCGATCCAGCTCGATCCCAATCATGAGTCGGCCTATACCAACCGGGCTTTGGCCGAACGCCAGATGGGAAACAACGATGCGGCCTTGTCCGATTTCACCCACGCCATACAGATCAATCCCAATCACGCACCCGCCTATCTCGGGCGCGGCAATCTCCTGCGCTCCGAGGGCCAACTCGACGCCGCGCTGAGCGATCTCAACCAGGCGATCCGCCTCAATCCGGAAGGCGCGCAGGCTTTTCACGCCCGCGGCCTGATCTATCAGAAAGAGGGACAAAACCAGCTCGCCGTGACCGATTTCGCCAACGCCATCGATCGCGATCCCTTCAACGCCGCGCCCTATCTGGCGCGCGGCCAGAGCTATATTGCGCTTGGCCAATACGATAAGGCGATCGGGGACTTCAACGCCGCCCTCAACGTCAACAACCGTCTCGCCGAAGGCTGGGCCGGCCTCGGCCTGGCTTACGAGCGCAAGGGCGACCGCAAGAACGCGATCCTGAATTATAAGCGCGCGCTCACGCTCAATCCCGGGCAGCCGGTGGCGCGCGCCGGCCTGAGCCGGCTGGGCGGGTGATCGCGGCTTTTTTGGCGGCCAGCGGCCGGTTCGACTTTTCCGGCCCTGTCGAAAAAACTTGTCTTGCGCCAAAAGGGAGCGCGGGCCGATGGCGAGAATTATCTTTCCCATCCCCTCCCGAGATTTCGATCCTTCCGAAGTCGCGATCCCCTGGCAAATCCTGACCGGTCGCGGCCATCATGTCGTTTTCGCCACCCCCGACGGGCGCGAAGGCGAATGCGACCGGATCATGCTCTCCGGCCGCGGCCTCGATTTTTGGAGCCCCCTCCCCGTCATCGGCCGTATCAAGCTCTTCGGCCTCATGGCGCGGGCCAACGCCGAGGCCCGGCGCGCGTACCGACAATTGACGACAGACCCGGCCTTCCGGTCTCCCATGGCCTGGCGGGAGCTGGCGGCCGGCAATTTCGATGGATTGCTGCTCCCCGGCGGCCATCGCGCCCGCGGCATGCGCGAATATCTCGAAAGCCCGATGCTGCAGAAGCTGGTCGCGGACTTTTTCGCCGCCGGCAAGCCGGTGGCGGCGATCTGTCACGGCGTCCTGCTGGCGGCGCGCAGCAGGACGGAATCGGGCCGCTCCGTCCTTTACGGCCGCAAGACCACGGCCTTGACCTGGCGGCTGGAGCGCGCCGCCAGCGCCCTCGCTCATGTCGTGCGGTTCTGGGATCGCAACTATTATCGAACCTATGTCGAAGAGCCCGGACAACCGCCGGGCTATATGTCGGTGCAGCAGGAAGTGACGCGCGCGCTGGCGCGCCCCGAAGATTTTCTCGATGTCCCCGCAGACGACCCGCGCCATTGGCGAAAGACGTCAGGCCTGTGGCGCGACACGCTCGCCGATTCGCGCCCCGCCTTCGTGGCGCGCGATGGAAACTACGTCTCCGCCCGCTGGCCCGGGGACGTCCACGCGTTTGCGCTTGCTTTCGCAGAGGCCCTGGAGGGGAACGCCAAGGCTTAGAGCGTTTTTTGACCAGGTCACGCCGCCGTCAGATGCGCGAATTGCGCGCAGACGGCGCGATAGACTTCGCGCTTGAACGGCACGATCAGTTCGGGTAGGCGCTCGGCTTTTTCCCAGCGCCAAGCATCGAATTCCGCCTTGTGGCGACCTCCGTCCGGCGTCGCAATGTCGATCTCCGATTCCACGCCGGTGAATTTCAGCGCGAACCATTTTTGCGTCTGGCCGCGAAAGCGCCCCTTCCAAGTCTTTTTGGTGAGATCGCCGGGCAGGTCGTAGCTCAGCCAGTCCGGCGCTTCGGCGAGAAAGCTCACGCTGCGTACGCTGGTTTCCTCGCGCAATTCGCGCAATGCGGCGCGATAGGGCGACTCGCCTTCGTCTATGCCGCCCTGGGGCATCTGCCATTCATGTTCGAGCGGGTGGACGTCCGGTCCCCGCCTGGACTTGCGCCTGCCGACAAAAACCAGCCCCCGCGCATTGATGAGCATGACGCCGACGCAGGGGCGATAGGAAAGGACATCCATCGGCCATTCACCTTTTGACGTTTTTCACCTCGTTCTCGGCGCGAATCGCCGCTGAAACCGGAACAAGCGCAACGCCGTCCAGTTTGAGATGAGCGGCAAACCCGGCGATGCGGTTGACCACGCCCGGCAGGCCGGCGGCGAACCCGACGGCGATTCCCCTGTCCTCGGCCAGCCTCTCCAGGCGCGACAGCGCCGTGTCAATCTGCTGCGGCTGCGTCGAGAGGTCGAGACGCAGATCGGCCTTGACGAAGCCCACGTCCTTCTGCTGCGCGATCTGCCCCGTGAGGCTCTGCGGCGAGGAGCCGTCGTCGACGAAGTCCAGGCCCCTCCGCGCGAGTTCGCCCATCAAGCTCGACGTCGCGCTTTGGTCGGCGGTGAAACGGCCGCCGAGAAAATTCACCAGGCCGATATAGCCGACCATTCGCCCCATCTGCCAGCGCAGATCGTCGAGCTCGCGCGCGCTGTCGCCGACGCGCAGCACATGCGGGCCGGGCGCATTGCGCATGTCGAACGGCTCCATCGGCGACTGAAGCAGGATCTCATGCCCGGCGGCGCGGGCTTCCGCCGCAAGTTGCTTGGCCCTCGATCCATAGGGCGCGAACGCCAGGCTGACCTCGGGCGGCAGCTTGTGAATCGCTCTTTCGGTGGCCTCCGGGTCGATCCCCATGCCGCCGACGACGATAGCGACGCGCGGGGTTCCCGGCTGGATTGGCGCCTGCATGGACAGGGGCCGGGCGTAAATGTCGGCAGGTTTCGCTCCATCCTTGCCGCGGCGCGGCAACAGCCCGTATCGGCTTTTTTCGGTCACGCGCCAGTCGGGCGCCGGCGCGAGCGCGGAAGCGGCGGCCTGCGGCACCTGGATGATCGCCGGAGCGTTGGCGACCGCGCCGCCGCGCACCACTTTGACGCCGTTTTCAACGACGACCTGCTGGGCCGGCGGGGACGTTTTCGCTTGTTCGTTTGGCGGCTGTCCCGCGACGACGGCCGGAGCAGCGCGCCGCGCCAGCGGCTGGATCGGCGCGATAACCTGCGGCTCCCCGCCACCCGAGCCGCCATCGACGCCGTTCCGACCGAAATAAGCGGCGGAGAGCACGCCGCCCAAAGCCAGAACCGCGACCGCAATTAGGACCGAACGCCCATGGCCGCCTCGCTTCGGCGGCGGCTGCCGGTCCACTCCCAGTGGGCGATCGAGATCGTCGATCATGGCCTCATTCATCCGCGGACGGATTTGAAAAGCTCCTGCCGGTCACGCCGTCCGCTTTTCAGCCGAATGGCCGACGGCGCTTCATCCCCTGATTTCGCGACGCCTCTCGCGAAAACCGGCCTTTTGCTTTTTGCTCGCCTCTTCAAAGTTAGACCCTTTTGCGGTTCGGTAGAATCGCGAAACGGTCTCACTTCTGTGGAAAGGCGGCGTTTTTTCACGAAAAACCAGAATCCGGATTTTCGCGCGCCGCCTGAAGACTCGCCCCACCCGCCGGGCCCCTTGCCGGGCCCGGCAAGCCTGGGCTCAGTTGGGCTTGCCCGTCGAAGGTCCGGGTTTCAGCACCGGCTCGGTCTGCGAGCCGACGGGCGGAATGATCACCGGCGGCTCGTGCTTCGCCGGCGGCGTCGCATCCGACTCGGACTTCGAGGCGGCGTCCGCGGCGTATTCGGCCTTCAACGCGTCCGCCGTCTTCACGCCGCGCAGCAGGTCGAGGGCGGCGTGGAGGGCCTTATCCTTGGCCGGATCCTTCGGGACATAGGCCTGCGAGCCGAACTCCTCGTTCTTGCCGTTCTTGAGATGGCCCTTGAGCGACGCCTCGCCCTTGATGTCGTCCTTGCCTCTCAATGCGGCCGGCACGTCCTCGAGCACGACGATGTCGGGCTGAATGCCCTTGGCCTGAATGGAGCCGCCGGACGGCGTATAATAGCGCGCCGTGGTCAGGCGCAGGGCGCCATTGCCCACGCCGAGCGGGATGATGGTCTGCACCGACCCCTTGCCGAAGGAGCGCGTGCCGATCAGCGTCGCGCGCTTGTGATCCTTCAGCGCCCCCGCGACGATTTCCGAGGCCGAGGCGGAGCCGCCGTTGATCAGCACGACCAGCGGCTTTCCGTCCGATATATCGACGCCGGGACGGGCGTCGTAGCGCGAGGTTTCGTCGGGCGTGCGGCCGCGGGTGGAGACGATTTCGCCGTGCTTGATGAAAACGTTGGCCACTTCCACCGCCTGATCGAGCAGGCCGCCCGGATTGTTGCGCAGGTCGAGAATATAGCCCTTCAGCTTGTCTTCGGGGACTTCCTTCTGAATTTTGTCGATGGCTTTCGTCAGCCCGCTATAGGTCGTTTCATTGAACTGGGAGATGCGGATATAGCCGACGTCCGGCTTTTCGAGATGCGAATGCACCGATGCGATCTTGATGATGGCGCGGGTCAGCGTGAACTCTTTTTTCTCCTTGTTCGGCCCGCGCAGAATCGTCAGCTTGACCTTGGTGTTGACGTCGCCGCGCATTTTATGGACCGCCTGATCGAGGCTCATCCCCTTCACGCTCTCGCCATCGATGGCCGAAATCAGGTCTCCCGACAATATGCCCGCGTGCGCGGCCGGGGTGTCGTCGATCGGCGAGACCACCTTGACGTAGCCCTTGTCCTCCGTCACCTCGATGCCGAGTCCGCCGAAGGAGCCATGGGTCTGCACTTCCATGTCTTTCCAGCTTTGCGCATTCATGTAGCTGGAATGCGGATCGAGGGACGCCAGCATGCCGCTGATCGCCGCCTCGATCATCTTCTTGTCGTTCGGCTTTTCGACATAATCCGTCCGGATCTTTTCGAAAACGTCGCCGAAGAGATTCAAGTCGCGATAGACGTCGGCGGGGGCGGCGACGGCTGGACTGCTCGGCGTCAGCCTCGTCTCAGCGCCAATACCAACAGCTGCGGCGCCGAAAACGGCGCCCAGCAGAACCAGGGAAATCTTGCGCATCAGCCGCGAACCCTCAAATTGTCCGGCTTCGCCCACCACGGGCCCGGATCGATTGCCGCCCCATCTTTGCGGAACTCTACATAAAGGACCGGCTGCGATGCGCCAATAGCAATCGCAGCCGCCGTTTTGGTCGCGCCATTGCCCATGGCGCCGACCGGCTCGCCGGTTAGGACGAATTGCCCGACAGCCACATCCACCCGCGCCATGCCCGCCAAGACCACATAATAGCCGTCGCCGGCGTTGATGATCAAGAGTTGGCCATAGCTCCGCCACCGGCCACTGAACGCGATATAGCCATCGCATGGCGACGAAACAATGGCTTCAGGCCGCGTCGCCAGCGAAAGACCCTTTTCGACGCCGCCGAACTTGCTGGGCGCGCCGAAATATTTGATCACCGTTCCCTCCGCCGGCATCGGCAGCATCCCCTTGGCGTCGGCGAAGCTGATGGCCGGCGCGAGGCGCGCCGGATTGCGCAGCGCCGCGTCGGCGAAGCGCTTCTTCGCCTCTGCCGCCGCTTCGGCCGACAACCTGGCCCGCGCCTCGTCGGCCTTGCGCGCTTCTTCCGCCGCCCGTTTCGCCGAAGCAAGCTCTTTCTCCATCCGGGCCATCAGGTCCTTCAGACTGGCGGCCTGGCTCGCGAGTTTCTGCGCCCGCGCCTGTTCGGCGGCCAGCGCCCCCTGCGCTTCGCCAATGGATTTCTGGCGTGCGGCGATGAGCGCCTGCAGCCGCTCCCGCTCCTTGCGCCGCCGCGCCACGTCGCGCGCCAGCTTTTGCCGCCCGGCCACGATCGACTTGCGCAAGCTGGCGAGGTCGCGCAAATCGTTGGCGAGCGCCTCTGTCTCCGAGCGCAGGCTCGGCAGGACCGCGGCGAGCATCATCGAGGCGCGAATGGCGCTCAAAACGTCTTCCGGCTGCGCCAGCAGGGCGGGTGGCGGCTTGCGGCCCATGCGCTGAAGCGCCGCCAGAACCTCGACCAGAACCCCGCGCCGCGCTTCGAGCGAACGGCTGATCGCCTTTTCGCTTCCTTTCAGGGTGTCGAGCCGGTTTTGCGCCTCGGCGACCTTGTTTTCCGAATCGGCAATCTTTTTCGTGGTGTTGATCAAGGCTGTTTCCAGCGCGGCGCGATCGTGCCGATAGGAGGCGATTTCCGCCTCGATCTCTTTGCGATGGGCCTGCGATTGCGCCAGCGTGTCCTCGACGCCCTGATAGTTTTCACGCTGCTTGGCGAGATCGGCGGCCTTTTTCGCGACCGGCGGGGCAGGCGCGGCCGGAGCTTTGGCGGAGGGCCTTGACGCGGCGGGCGCGGGCTTTTCCTGCGCCCGAAGCGGCGCGCCGGCGAAGAGGAGACCAAGAACCAGGGCGAGGCGCGCCCGGAAGAACGCGCCTTTTCTAAAGCCGCAACGTTTTACTTCGCCCAATCTTCGACTTCGCCGCTCTGCCGATTCGCCTCTTCCAGCTTAGCGCATTTTGCGCCGGCAGTGAGACACAACGAAAGCGTCGGATCCTCGCTACCCCATGACGATTTCCGCGAGCGGCGCGGAAAGCCGGTAGATCACGCCCTCCGGCGCGAAATCCAGGACGCCGTCGCCCTGGATCGACATCGGCGCAATGCGCGTCAGCACCGTAGCCCCGAAGCCGGCGCGAAGCGGCGCGGCCACCGCCGGGCCGCCGCTCTCGCGCCAGGTCAAGGTATAGGTCGCGGTCTCCGGGCAAAGCGCGAAACGCAGATCCACCGCGCCACAGGGACAGGACAGAGCGCCATGTTTGGCGGCGTTGGTCAAAAGCTCATGCAGCGCCAGGCCGAAGGATTCGGCGGCGCGCGGATTGATCTCGACGAAATCGCCGAAAATTTTGATGCGCTCGCGCGTGCGATCGTCGAGCTGGCTCAGCTGGCGGCGCGCCAGGTCGGCGACGCGGACGCCGCGCCAGTCGCGCGAAGCCAGAAGTTCGTGGCTAAAGGAGATGGCGGTCAGCCGCGCCATGAAAGCGTCGATGAAGGATTCCGGCGTCGCTGCGCGCCGCGCCGTCTGCCGCGCCACCGCATGGACCACGGCGAGCAGGTTTTTCGCCCGATGGTTGACCTCGCGCAGCAAAAAATCGATCTGGTCCGCCTCGAAAGGCGCGCGCGCCTCGCCGCGGACGGCCGCGACATGGATGGTCGGCCCGCCGGTCTCGCTCTCGCGCAGAGCGAAGGCGAGATAGGCCGGCACGTCTTTGCCGGCTTTGGCGCGCAGGCGGACGAAGACGCCATCGAGCGATTTCGCCGTCTCCAATTGCGCCGAAAGATCGGCGAAGAACAGCCGTCCCTCGCCGGTGAGAAGATCCGCCAGGCTCTTGCCGCCGACAAGCTCCGTCTCGGCGAAACCCGTCCACTCGAGCAGCGCGCGATTGACCCGTTTGAAAACGCCGTCGGGCGCGAGCTGAGCGAGACCGCATGGGGCGAGATCGAAAGCGTCCTGGTAAATCATGCGGCGGCGTCTCTAGCGTCTTAACGCCAAAACGAAAAAACCCGCCTCCGGTTGCATAATATTTTCGTTTCACATCCGATGGTAGGGATGTCCGGCGAGAATGGTCATGGCGCGGAAAATTTGCTCGGCCGCCAGGATTCGAACCATTTGATGAGGCCAGGTCAACGCGCCGAAGGCGAGGACGAGATCGGCCTTTTCACGCAGATTTGCATCCAGCCCGTCAGGCCCGCCGATGACGACGGCGCAGCTTCCGGCCCCCTGGTCGCGCCAGAGACCAAGCTTTGCGGCGAAATCAGCGCTGGACAGGTTCTTGCCGCGTTCGTCGAGGCAGATTTTCCGCGCGCCGGCCGGAAGCAAAGCCTGAATCGCCGCGGCTTCCTCGGCTTTGCGGTCCTCCGCGCGGCCGGCGCGCGATTCATCCAGTTCGCGCCCTTCAAAAGCGGAAAAGCCGATCTGGCGACCCGTCGCGACGCATCTTTCGGCATAGCGCGCGTAAAGCTCGCGCTCCGGCCCGGCCTTCAGCCGGCCGACGGCGACGAGCAGAAGCTTCACGCCAGAACCTTCATGCGTCTTGCCGTTTTTCGCCCGGCCGATCGACGCTCCACATTTTTTCCAGATTGTAGAAACGCCGCACTTCCGGGCGGAACAGATGGACGATCACGTCGCCCGCGTCGATCAGCACCCAGTCGCAGGCGGGAACGCCCTCGACGGACGGCGTCGGCGCGCCGGTCTGCTTGATCGCCTTGACCACTTTCTCGGCCATGGCGCCGACCTGCGTGGTCGAGCGCCCGCTGGCGACGATCATCAGATCGGCGATCGAGGTCTTGCCGACGAGGTCGACGAGAATCGTCTCCTCGGCCTTGGTTTCATCGAGCGCGGCCAATATGGCGCGCGCCAGGGGGGTCGAAGCCGCCACCGGCTCGGCGGGCGGCGCTTCGGAAACGATTGTCTTGGCGCGGTTCAGTGCGAATTCCCCTCTGCCGCCGCACAGGCGCGGCTGTCGGCGTTACGCTTCTAACATGGCCCCGGACGGCGAAAAGATCAATCGCGCGCCGCCTGTTCCCGCAGAAGCGTCGAAGACAGCGGCGAGCGCGGCCCGTGCAGGACGATCAAGGCCGGCGGCTCGCGCAAAGCGAAAGCGCGAGCGGAATATTCCGGCAGGCGGCGGCGTTCCAGCCAGCGCGCGGCGAGGCTCGCCGCGGCGCGGTGGGTCGAACCGGGCCGGTCGATCACGGCGATCGGCATTTTCCGCGTTATCTCGCGCCAGCGCCGCCAGCGGCTGAAATCGGCGAGATTGTCCGCCCCGATGACCCACACGAATTTTGCGCCGGGACAGGCGCGGCGCAAAAAGTCCACCGTCTGGAAGGAGTAGGCGGCGCCGATCTCCGCCTCGAACCCAGTCACTTTTACGCGAGGATCGCGGAAGAGCCGGCGCGCCGCCGCCAGACGTTGGGCCAGCGGCGGCAGGCCGGCCTGCGATTTCAGCGGATTGCCGGGCGAAACCATCAGCCAGACGCTGTCGAGACCGAGGCGGCGCAAAGCCGTGGCGCAGACAAGCGTGTGACCGGCGTGCGGCGGATTGAATGTGCCGCCATAGATGCCGATGCGCATACCGGGCGCGTGAGGCGGCAGGCGGACCATATCACCCCGCTCCGCTCACGGGCGGGTCTGGCCCGCGCCGTGAACGACATATTTGAACGAGGTGAGCTGCGCCACGCCGACCGGACCGCGGGCGTGCATCCGGCCTGTGGCGATGCCGATCTCCGCGCCAAAGCCGAACTCGCCGCCGTCGGCGAATTGCGTCGAGGCGTTGTGGATGACGATGGCCGAATCCACCTCGCGCAGGAATTTTTCCGCATGGGCCGCATTTTCTGTGACGATGCAATCGGTGTGATGCGAACCAAAGGTCTCGATATGCGCGATGGCGCCTTCGACGCCGTCCACCAGTTTCGTCGCGATGATGGCGTCGAGATATTCGGTGGACCAATCCTCTTCGACCGCCTGCTTCACTCTCGCATCGACCGCCTGCGCCGCCTCGTCGCCGCGCACTTCGCATTGGGCGGCAAGCAGGGCCTCGACCAGGGGCGCGAGCAGGCGCTCCGCTCCGGCGCGATCGACCAGCAGCGTCTCGGCGGCGCCGCAAATGCCGGTGCGGCGCATTTTGGCGTTGAGCAGAATTTTGGTCGCCTTGGCGAGATCGGCGTCGCCATCGACATAGACGTGAACGATGCCTTCGAGATGGGCGAAGACCGGCACGCGCGCCTCCGCCTGCACGCGCGCCACCAGGCTCTTGCCGCCGCGCGGCACGATGACGTCGATGGCGCCGTTCAGGCCCGCCAGCATGAAGCCGACCGCGGCGCGGTCGCGAGTGGGAATGAGAATAATGCAATCTTCCGGCAGGCCGGCCTCGCGCAATCCATCGACGAGGCAGGAATGAATGAGCCGAGAGGAATGGACGCTTTCCGAGCCGGCGCGCAGGATGGCGGCGTTGCCGGCTTTCAGGCACAGGGCGCCGGCGTCGGCGGTGACATTGGGCCGGCTTTCGAAAATCACCCCGACCACGCCGAGCGGCGTGGCGACCCGCTCGATACGCAGGCCATTGGGGCGTTCGAACGTTTCCAGCACCCGCCCGACCGGATCGGGCAGAGCCGCAATATCTTCAAGGCCGCGCGCAATGGATTCGATGCGGCTTTCGTCGAGCGCCAGCCTGTCGAGCGCGGCGGCGGAAAGATTTTTCGCCCGCGCCTGCGCCATGTCGAGGGCGTTGGCTTCGAGCAGGGCTTTGGTCCGGTTGCGCAAGGACGCGGCAGCGGCGTGAAGCGCGCGGTTCTTCTGTTCGCTCGCGGCGAGCGCCAGCACGCGCGCGGCCTTGCGCGCCTTCCGGCCAAGCGCCAGCAGCTCCGCTTCGAGATCGCCCTTTTCGCCGTCGAGAATTTTCAAGCTTTCCATCTTTCCTCGCCCGCCCCTGCCCGCTCCCGCGCCCCGAGACGCGCCCCGACGAGGCTGGGATTTCGAAACCGTTTAGCAGAGCGCGCCGCCGCCGCCAAATCAGGCGGCCTCCATTGAATTTTCCGCTTTCGGCGCCAGGCCTTCTACGCTCGACCTCCCAACGCCAAGGGCCGCCGAGGAGCCGGCGACCCTGCGCGCCCCGCTCGCGCGGGAGCGGACTCGTTGATTGCGGGGCGTGCCGGGTGCGCCGCGCCGAGACGGTCAGATGGCGTGCGCCCCCATCTGCTTGGCGATATATTCCGCCTGACGGATCGCCAGAGTGACGATGGTCAGGGTCGGATTTTCCGCGGCGCCGGTGGTGAACTGGCTGCCGTCGGAAATAAACAGATTCTTGATGTCGTGCGTCTGCCCGTAGTTGTTGCAGACGCCGTCCGACGGCTTCTCGCTCATCCGGCAGGCGCCGAGGTTGTGGGTCGAGGGATAAGGCGGCGCCCGGTAGGTCTTCCGGGCGCCGGCCGCGCGATAGACCGCCTCGCCGCGCTGGAACCCATATTCCCGCATTGCGACGTCATTGGGGTGATCGTCGAAATGCACGTTTGCGACAGGAAGGCCGAGCTGATCCTTGACGTCGTGGTTAAGGGTGATGCGGTTGTTTTCCTGCGGCATGTCCTCGCCAACGATCCACATTCCGGCCGTGCGGTTGTACTCGTCGATCGCCCGCGCGAAATCCTGGCCCCAGGCGCCGGGATCGAGGAACGAGGTATAGAACGGCAGGCCGAGCGAAATGGTCTCCATGTGGAAACCGCCGACGAAGCCGCGCGAGGGATCGAAGCGTGCTTCGTCTTCGATGATGCCGGCCATGGTGGTGCCTTTGAACATTTCCACCTTGCGCTCGAAGCTCGCATAGACCGAAGCGGTTGTGTGGCGCATGTAGTTGCGGCCGACCTGGCCCGAGGAATTGGCGAGGCCGTGCGGGAATTTCGCCGATTCCGACAGCAGCAGCAGCCGCGGCGTCTCGATGGAATTGCCGGCGACCGCCACCGCGCGCGCCTTCTGCCGTTGCATCTTCCCGGCCGCGTCATAATAGACCACGCCGGTGACCTTGCCGCTCTGGTCGTGCTCGATCTGCGCGACATGGCATTCGGGGCGCAGTTCCAAGTGGCCGGTGGCTTGGCCCTCGGGAATCTCGGTGTAGAGCGTTGACCACTTGGCGCCGTAGATACAGCCCTGGAAGCAGAAGCCGCGCTGGTAGCAATGTGAACGACCGTCCCGGTTGGTGCTGTTGATCGCCATGTGGCCGGTGTTGCACTCTTTGTATCCAAGCTTGGAGGCGCCGGCGAACATCACCTTGAAGTTGTTGTTGCCCGGCAAGCCGGGCATGTGGTGCGTGCGGGTCACCCCCATCTTGTCTTCAGCCCGGGTGTAGTAGGGCTCGAGTTCCTCGCGCGTCAGCGGCCAGTCAAGGAGATTGGCGCCCGGCAAGTTCCCATAAGTCGTGCGCGCCTTGAACTCATGCGGCTGAATGCGAAGCGCCGCGCCCGCCCAGTGCACCGAGGTGCCGCCGACGGTCTTGCAGATCCATGCCGGCAGGCCAGGAAAATCACGCGCCACGCGCCATGTGCCTGAGGTGGTGCGCTTGTCGAGCCAGGCGAGCTGGCTGAACGATTGCCATTCATCGGGAATGAAGTCCTCGTGGGGCGTCAGCCTGCCCGCCTCGAGCACGACGACGTCGACGCCCTTCTTCGCCAGTTCCCCCGCGAGCGTGCCGCCGCCCGCGCCGGAGCCGATGACCACCATCACGCTTGCGTCATCGAGCGCGAACGTCTTCTTGTTGCCATTGTCAGACATGGCGCCTCTCCCGTGTGTTCCTGTGGTTTAATCGAAAACCGCCTGTCGGTTTCAGGCTTTGGGGATCGGCCCACTTGCCGCGGCCGGCGGATCAGGCAGCCATTTCAGGTCGTTGAATCCCTTGTACAGATAGCCTTTATTGCCCTTGCGGCCGCCGTAGCCGAAATGGGCGAACGCCATGTCGTTGTTGTAGAGCGCGACGACCGCGGTGCTGCGCACGAGGGAGAAGAAGGGCGAGCCCTCCATCGAAGCGACGTCGATTTCTCGCAGCGCCTGCGAACGCTTCAGCCAGTCGCCGGAGCCGATCGCGTCGAGCCGAGCGACGCCCTGCGCCAGCGTCTCCTTGGTGGTCGCGGAGGCCGCCTTGCCGTCGAGCGCCTTGACCACCAGCGCATAAACCGCGTCTTCAAGCTGCGGGTGCGGATAGAGCTGGCGAGAGAAGGCGAGCAGGACCTCCCCCTGATGGCTTGAGAGCGTCTTGAGTTCGAGCGCCCAGACACGGCTCGGCGCGAGCGCGGCCAAGACCGAGGACAATGCGAGCGTGCCGGTCAGGATGCCGGTCCCCTTGAGCAGGTCGCGCCGCGTGGCGATAATCGGCGCCGGCGCGGCGCCCGCCGATTCGGATGGTGGGTGCGATTTCATCGTTCGTTTCCTTCCCTCCAAAGTTTTTTGGCCGCCGGGACACGGCGGCAGACGCCGCGGACAGCGGTTACTGGTAGCGGCCGTGACGCTCCAGGACCTCGATCTTGTAACCGTCCGGGTCCTGGACAAAGAAGAACCGCGCGATCAGATCGCCGTCAGGCGCGAATTGCTTGATCTCGGCCGGATTGAAGCCCAGGGCCTGGAAGCGCGCATGCTCGGCGACGAGATCGTCGACGACGAAAGCGATATGGCCGTAGCCGTCGCCATGGCCGTAAGGTTCCGCGCGGTCTTTGTTGACCGTCAGTTCGATCTCGAAATCATTTTCGGGATTGCGGAGATAGGTCAGGGTGAACGTCGAAAAATCCAGGCGGCTGGAGACCTTCAGCCCGAACGCCCGATCATAGAAATCCACCGCTCGCCGTTCGTCGAGAACGCGGATCATGGAATGGATCGCCTTGGCCATTTCGTCCCTCTCCCTCGCGCCGCCTGGCGCGGCGGCGAAAAAAGAATAGCGAAAGCGCCAACCGGCAGGTGGTATAGGGCTGTTACGAAGGGTAAAAATTTGTCAGGCCACCCGGCGCGCCGCTTCCGCCGCCTGGGGCGGGCGCTCCAGCGCGACAATGCAGATGCAGCGCAGATGCGAGGAGAAATTGGCGACCTCGCCCCAAAGTTTGAGCACCTCTCCATGCAGGGTGGAAATGAACCGCGGCACGCTCATCTTCTGTTCTCGGGCGATCTGTTCGAGGATCCGCCAGAAGATTTTTTCCAACCTGATGCTGGTGGACTGGCCGTTGAGCCGGATCGAGCGCGTCTCGAAGGCATAGCTCTCCGGATGCTGGTTAGCGAAGAAATGACACATGTTCTTCCTCCCCGCGCGCCATCCCGTCATTTGCGGATTTGAACGGGCGCCAAAGCCGTAACGCGCCGGCAAGTGATTGGTTGGGTTCTTTTCCGCGTCAATTGCGGGAAAATGGCTATGTCGGCCTACTTTAGCCGGCTCCAACACCCGTTTCCGGTCGGAAACCGCGCCTCGAAAGCGAAATTCAGGCTTCCTCGGCGGAATCGCGCGCCAGCGCCATGTCGTCGCGGTGGATCATTTCCGCCCGCCCCTCGACGCCGAGCACTTGCGCGATGTCGCGCGAATTGCGGCCAATGATGCGGGCGGCGAGGCCGAAATCCCAGCCAACCAGGCCGCGGCCGATTTCCCTGCCCTGAGCGTTGCGGATCAGCACGCAATCGCCGCGGGAAAAATCGCCTTCTACCTTTTTCACTCCCGCCGGCAGGAGGCTCGCGCCGCGCACAAGCGCCCGCGCCGCGCCATCGTCGACATAAAGCACGCCGCGCGGCGCCAGCGAGCCGGCGATCCATTTTTTCCGCGCCGCCACCGGGGTGGAAGGGGTGAGGAACCAGGTGCAGGGCGCGCCGGAGGCGATCCCCGCCACCGGATTGTTTTCGAGGCCATTGGTGATGACCATATGTACGCCGCCGGACGTGGCGATCTTGCCGGCCTCGATTTTGGTCTGCATGCCGCCGCGCGACAGTTCGGAAGCGGCGCCGCCCGCCATGGCCTCGATTTCGGCGGTGATGCGCGCCACCGCCGGAATGAGCCGCGCCTGAGGATTCTGCGCCGGCGGCGAATCGTAAAGACCATCGACATCCGACAGCAGGATGAGGAGATCGGCCGAGGCCATGGTGGCGACGCGCGCCGCCAAACGGTCATTGTCGCCGTAACGGATCTCGCTCGTCGCCACCGTATCGTTCTCGTTGATCACCGGCACGGCGCGCAGGGCCAGGAGCCGCTCCAAAGTCTCGCGGGCGTTGAGATAGCGCCGGCGCTGCTCGGTGTCGCTCCAGGTGACGAGGATCTGCCCCGCGACGATTTCTCGTTCGGCCAGGGCCGCTGCCCAGATGCGCGCAAGCGCGATCTGGCCGACGGCGGCGGCGGCCTGGCTGTCCTCGAGTTTGAGCGCGCCGGGCGGCAGGCCCAGCACCGAACGGCCAAGCGCCACGGCGCCGGAAGAAACCACAAGGATATCCGCGCCGCGCCGGTGCAAGGCGGCGAGATCGTCGGTCAGGCCGTGCAACCATGCGCGCTTGACCACGCCGCGGGCGCGATCGACCAGCAGCGACGAGCCGACCTTGACCACGATGCGGCGGAATTGATCGAGCCGGGGCAGAGCCATTGCATTTCCTGATTTCATGGCCGCCATTCCGGCTGCGGCGTGCTCTCGGCGGTATCCAGCCGCCGCTTTTCGATAAATTTCCACAAAGCGCGCAAGACCTCCAGGACGCCCTCGCCCGCGACGGCCGAAATTTTTCGCGGGGCCTCCGGCTTAGCGCCGTCAGGCGGAACCGGCCCGGCCGTCCTGATGGCGCGTTTCAGCCGCTCGACCTGTTGCTTCAGGCGTTCCGCCTCGACAGCGTCGATCTTGGACAGGGCGACGATTTCCGGCTTGTCTTCCAGGCCGTGGCCGTAAGCGGCGAGCTCGCTGCGAACGGTTTTATAAGCCTTGCCGGCGTGGTCGCAGGTCGCGTCGATCAGATGCAGCAACACGCCGCAGCGCTCGACATGGCCGAGGAAGCGGTCGCCTAGGCCGTGGCCCTCATGCGCGCCTTCGATCAGGCCGGGAATGTCTGCGATGACGAATTCCTTGCCGTCGACGTGAACGACGCCGAGGCCGGGATGGAGGGTGGTAAAGGGATAATCGGCGATCTTCGGCCTGGCCGCCGAGACCGCGGCGAGAAAGGTCGATTTGCCGGCGTTGGGCAGGCCAACGAGGCCGGCGTCGGCGATGAGCTTCAGCCGCAGGATGATGGTCCGCTCCTCGCCGCTCTGGCCCGGATTGGCGCGGCGCGGCGCGCGATTGGTCGAAGTGGTGAAATGGAGGTTGCCGAAGCCGCCATTGCCGCCCTTGCAGATTACGACGCGCTGGCCGACTTCGGTCAGATCGGCGATCAGGGTTTCGCCGTCCTCCTCGAAAATCTGGGTTCCTTCGGGCGCCTTCAGCACCACGTCGGCCCCGCGCGCGCCGGAGCGGTTCTTGCCCATGCCGTGCCCGCCGGTTTTCGCCTTGAAATGCTGCTGGTAGCGATAGTCGATCAAAGTGTTGAGGCCAGCGACGCATTCGGCGACGACATCGCCGCCCCGCCCCCCGTCGCCTCCGTCCGGCCCGCCGAATTCAATGAATTTCTCGCGCCGGAACGAGACGCAGCCCGCCCCGCCGTCGCCCGAGCGCACATAGATTTTCGCCTGATCGAGAAATTTCATGTTTTGGCCGGCTTCTCCCCGCCGTCGAGCGCATGATCGCGAAAAGCGGAGGCCGGATTTCGGAAGGGATCATGCGCCAACGAAAAAGCTGGAGCGGGATGCGCGTCGATTATGACGGATCCCGCTCCAGCCTGTAGCGGAGGCGGCGTCCGGCCGCAAGTTTTACGCCGCGGTCTGCCAGTCGCGCCGGCTCAGGGCGAAAAGAAGGGCCGGATCGCCGCCCGGAAGTCCCGCAGCCTCGCGCTTTCCGACCGCGCGGAAGCCGACGCTCGCCAGCATGGCCTGGGATTTGGCGTTCTCTTCCGACGCCAGGGCGTCGATTTCCTCGGCGCGCGAAAAGCGGAAAAAGGCGTCGATGGCCGCCGCCGCGGCTTCGCCGACGTAGCCCTGGCCGCAATAGCCCTTGCCGAGCCAATAGGAAAATCCCAGGGTTTCGCCGCGCGGCTCGACGCCGATCATGCCGATGAGCTCGCGCGGGCCGGTCTTGAGGGTGAGCGCCAGACGCAAATGCTCGCCGCTGGCGTTGCCTTCGCAGCAGGCGCGGACGAAGGCTTCCGCTTCTTGCACGTTAGCGGCATGGGGAAGCAAGGCGGCTGGGCGCGACGCATCGCCTTTGCCGGAAAAGGCGGAAAGCGCCGCGGCGTCAGCGAGGCGCGGCCAGCGTAGCCACAACCGCCGAGTTTCGAGTCTGAAAACGTCGTCGCGAAAAAGTTCGGGCAACATGACAATAGGCTCCAGTCAAAGCGAGAGGAGGAAACAAACTTACCCCCGGAATCCAGCTTAGGAACTGTTCCTGCACGAAGAATATGACCTTCTTCGAACTGGAACATGGCCTTTTGTCGTCAAAGCGATTCAGGGCCATTCCGGGGTATTCCACCGCGGAGGCCCTGGGGGCTTTCCGCTTATTCCGCGGCCGGAGCCGCCGGGGTCGGCGTCACATTAATGACCGACCGGCCACCCTTGGTCTTGAACAGCACAAAGCCGTCGACCAAGGCGAAAAGCGTATGATCCTTGCCTACGCCGACATTGACGCCGGCAAGCCATTTGGTGCCGCGTTGGCGGATGAGAATATTTCCGGCGCGCACGTTTTCGCCGCCGAATTTCTTCACGCCGAGCCGCCGGCCGTCCGAGTCGCGCCCGTTGCGGGATGAACCGCCTGCCTTCTTGTGAGCCATTTTTCTGCTCCGAAATCCTGTCTACGCTCGAATCCATTGGCTCGCCAAGGAATTCCAGCTCCGATAGTTTACGTTTGGCAGGATTTTTGTCGGAAAACTTGGTCTGTTTTTCCGAAATCCCGCCTGGCCGCCCGGCGGCCTTTAATTCTTGTGAGCGAAGCGCGCGCCGGTCAGGCGACGACTTCGACGATGCGAACGACAGTCAGATCCTGGCGATGGCCGCGCTTGCGCCTGGAATTCTTGCGGCGGCGCTTCTTGAAGGAAATGACTTTCGGGCCGCGCGTCTGCTCGACGATCTCAGCCCTGACCGAGGCGCCGGCGACCAAAGGCGCGCCGATCTCGGCCGCGCCGTCCTTTTCGACCAGCAGGACGTCGGAGAAGGTCACGGCGTCGCCGGCGTCGCCGGCGAGCGACATGACGGTGATTTTATCCTCGGCGGCGACGCGATATTGCTTGCCGCCGGTTTTGATGACCGCGAACATCGTTTTTCCTCGTGTTCGATCCGGCTCTGCGCCCTTCGGCGCGGCCGGCTTCTTTGCAGTTGCAACCAGCAGGAGGCGCCCTTTGCCGAAATCCTTCTTAGAATAACGGCCGGCGGGCGCCGGTTTCGGGCGATGATCAGACAGGGCTGAAAAACGCAAAATGTCGCGGCGACGAGCCACGACAATCCAAGAGGGTTGGTAAGAGCAAGAAGCGGCGAAGTCAAGGGCGAAATACCTGAAACAACGCTCGCCGGGCGCTTTTGCCGAAAAACCCGCCTCCGCCTTTTCGCAGGCCGTTCTGCCCCTTGCGCCTTTGCGCGCGGCCATGTTATTGCGCCGCCTCGCCACAGGTCGCGTCCACCGCGTCCGCTGCGCCTTGGTCTGGAGAGGTGGCTGAGTGGTTGAAAGCACCGCACTCGAAATGCGGCATACGGGCAA
>CAYRNB010000059.1:0-19391 GCA_964425315.1 uncultured Rhodoblastus sp. | reverse complement strand
AGGGGCAAGGCGAAGGGCCTTTGCTTGATGGCGGGTCTCGGCTGATTGTGTTCTCTAATGTGTCAAGGGCTGGCGGCTCGTTTTTGGCGATTCGACTTTTCCGAGGTTGCCTGTGTTCTCTGCGTGCTCATTCGGCGCTTGATGGGGTCAGCTGGGCGTGAAGAAGTTCGGAGCCGGCTGAACGAACAAGTGTGTTTGCCAGAGATCTGCCTTTCCCTATTTTCGCGCATTTGAATTCTTACCGAATTTGCGTCGATCCGTGGCTGGACGCGTTTGCTGGGCGGCTTGCCGCGTTCGGCCGAACGGAAGGCGTAATGCGATCCTAGGCGGACGAGCGCTTCTCGGATTGAAGCCAGCGCACGATCTGGTCGGAGACGTCGCGACTGCTCAGCAAGTCGAAATGGTTCATTCCCGTTCCGATCCATTGCCGGTCCGGGTCGAAACCTAGCCTGCGGGCGGCGTCGGCGTGCTCGCCAAGCGCGCTCGCCACGGGCACGAGCCCGTCGCCAACCGCTCGATCGAGGAGCGTGTTCGCCGCGGCCGCCTTGGTCGCGGCGATGGTGAAACAGTCTACTCCCTCAGGCAACGGGATTGGACGCCGGCAGTCGCCGGAAAGCGCAAAGCGATCACGATCCCGCCAGTCTTCGTCGATCAACGAGCCGAAACGCAAATCGGTGACGCCGGCGCTACGGGCCTTGCCGATCCGGCCGAACGCCGCCGCATAGGGAATTTTGCCAATGAAATGGTCAACCCAGACGCCAAGTTGTTCGAGCGGCGCGCCCTGATGCGGCGTTCCGAGAAAAACCATTTTGCTCAAACGGCCTCGCCATGAATGCCCGGACGACTCGCCATAAAAGCAGGCGCTTCTCGCGACCAATCCACCCATGCTGTGCCCGATGATGACCAATTCGTCGATCTGCCTCGGCCACTGCCGGGTCAGACTTTCGAGCGTTTCAGCAAACGCGCGCCCGTTGACCGAAATATGCTGGCCCGAGTTATAGAGCAGATAGATCGGCGTATAGCCGAGCCTATGCGCGAGTTCCGCGCCATGATCGTGATTCTTGCGGCTCCACGCCCGGTCGCCCATACAAAGGCCGTGCGCCAGCACCGCCAGGCGTCCGCTCGCGTGGGGAAGCGCCGCCGCGAGAGCGGCCTTCTCAAGTGGCAAAGACCGTCCTTCGCTGCGAAGCTGCATTGCAATCGCCAGCGGATTCGCCGTCGCCGCGAGACGATCGCCATAAACTCCATTCAGCGCCGCGAGCGCGATGTCGCGATTTGGTGAGGATTCCGGCGCGATATTGTCGTCCAGTTTCGACAGAAGCCAATCGGCGCCGGCGCCGCCCATGCGCATTCCGCCACGCACGCCGCGATAGACCAGGTCGGTGATCCCGCCGGTCAACCCGCGCGCAGCCGCGCCAAACGCCCCTGGCGTATCCAGTACGGTTTGGTGGACGTCTTGCGTCAGATTCGCAACGCCAATCGCCGCGTCGACGGAAAGTTGCACATATCCGCGGATATCGGACACGGGAAGCGTCGCTTTCTTTTCCGGCATGCGCGCCCCCTATGATCAGCCATGAACAATTAAGCACGGCCCGGATGACCTGCAAGAGGCGAGGCTGCGCCGCGGCGACCACCTATGTCGGCGCTTGACAGGCGTCCTTGCTTTTGCCGGCGCCGTTCGTGGACTTCCTCTGTCCGCCGCATCGAGACCTTTACGCGGCGATCGGCTAATGTCTCCAATGGGTCATTTTTTGCTTTTCGTTCGAAGCTCCCGCAGTCGGCTATATGCGTGGCTCCCGTCATTCGCTGAACGCCGGCTCGGCGCCACAAGCGGGAATTCATTTTTTTCAGACGGTCCCCGTCTTTGGCCGGAAAACGGCCATATGGGCCTGGGCGTCGGATCAGGGAAAGCGGCGTGAGCGATAGGGCCGCGCGCACGCGGCCCCTTTGCTCTCAAGCGCTGGCTAGCGCTGCTATGGCCGGATAGTCGGTGTAGCCCGCCGCGCCGCCTCCATAGAGGGTCGCCGGATCGAAGCTGGCCAAAGGCGCGCCGGTCTTCAGCCGCTCGACAAGATCCGGGTTGGCAATGAACGGCCTGCCGAATGCGAATAGATCGGCAAGCCCTTGTTGAAGCCTTTTCGTCGCAAGGCCCAGATCGTAGCCGTTGTTGGCGATGTATGTGTTCTTGAACCTGCTTCGAAGCGCCTCGAAGTCAAAGGGCGCCACATCGCGAGGGCCGCCTGTGGCGCCTTCGACAACATGGATGTAGGCGATGCCGCGCTCGTCGAGTTTCTCGACGATGTAATTGAACTGCGCCTGCGGATCGGTTGCGGACACCCCATTTGCCGGCGACACGGGCGAAATTCGAATGCCCGTCCGCTCCGCTCCGACTTCCTCGATGACCGCGGTCGTTACTTCAAGCATCAGTCGGGCGCGATTTTCGATCGATCCGCCATAGGCGTCGGTTCGTGTATTGGCGCCGTCCTTGGCGAACTGGTCGAGCAGGTAGCCGTTGGCGCCGTGAATTTCAACGCCATCGAATCCGGAGGCGATCGCATTGGCGGCGGCCCGACGGAAATCCTCGATAACGCCAGGTATTTCGTGCAATTCGAGCGCCCTGGGCGCTGACACGTCGACAAAGGCGTTGTTCACGAATGTCTTGGTTTGGGCCCTGATGGCCGAAGGCGCCACAGGGAGCGCCCCATTGGCTTGCAAGTCGACATGCGACACTCGCCCGACATGCCAGAGCTGCAAGAAGATGCGGCCACCCTTGGCGTGAACAGCGTCGGTCACCTTGCGCCAGCCGTCGATCTGCGCCCTGGTGTAGATTCCGGGCGTATCCTGATAACCTTGGCCTTGCTGCGAAATCTGCGTCGCCTCCGAGATGATCAGTCCCGCCGAGGCGCGTTGCGCATAATATTCCGCGGCCAGATCGCTCGGCACAAAGCCGGCGCCCGCCCTGTTTCGCGTCAACGGAGCCATGACGATCCGGTTGCGGAGAGCGAGTGAGCCGAGAGAATAGGACTCAAACAGCGTTTTGTTGGTCATATGTCATTTCCTGATTTGCGTTGCCGGGACTTGGAGGCAGGTCGTGCGGAGCTGATATTTTTGCTTGCCGGCAGTTGTTCAGTTGGCCGCGCGATAACGTTCGGCGGCGTGGCTCTGCGCAAACCCCGTAATCATCGCTTGTCTCGCAGCCTGATAAACGTCCCACTGCCCGGCATTTTGAAGCGGCGGGATGGTGACGGGTTCACGCCGGTCGAAGCCAATCAGCGCCGCGTCAACCAGCTCTCCCACGTCCATCACTGCGGAAAGCGTGTTGACGTCGACGCCGGAGCGCTCCCAGATCTCGGTGCGCGTCGCGGCGGGGAGCACAGCCTGCACATAGACGCCCTTTGGGCCAAGCTCCAGGCTGAGCGCTTGCGAAAGAAACGTCACGAAAGCCTTGGTCGCGCCATACACCGACATGCCGAACTCTGGCGCCAGCGACACCACTGACGAAATGTTGATGATGGCGCCAGCGCCAGTCGCCACAAACCGCGCCGCCACGGCGCTTGCGAGGCGAACCACGGCGGTCGTGTTCAGAGCAACAAGTCGCCCGATATCGTCAGTCGATTGTTCGACGAAGGTTCCCCCGAGGCTCGCCCCGGCATTGTTGACGAAAATCCCGATCTGGCTGTCGTCACGCAGCCGCGACTCGACCGTGGCAAGCTCGCCTGGATTGGTGAGGTCTGCCTGCAAGATGTCGACAGTGACACCTTTCTCATCGCGGAGCCGCGCGCCAAGGGCCTCCATTCGCGCCTTGTCGCGGGCGACCAGCACCAGATTGTGTCCGCGACCGGCGAACCGATCTGCATAAGTCGCTCCTATGCCTGAGGAAGCGCCGGTGATCAGGACGGTGGGAATTTCAGCCATGGACTTGTCCTCGTGCGTAGCATCGCTATATTCATGACAAAGATCATGATTGTCCCAGTAACATGATAGTCATCATGAAAAATGTCAACGGTTTCGATGGAGAATTTTTGCGATGAAAGTCAGCCGGGAACAGATGGCGGAAAATCGCCAACGGATCCTGGAGGTTGCGGGCCAGCTGTTCCGGGAAAAGGGTTTTGACGCGGTCAGCGTCGCGGAGGTCATGAAGGCCGCCGGGCTCACGCATGGCGGATTTTATGGGCACTTCGACTCGAAAGACGACCTCATCGCGCAGGCCCTTTGTCACGCAATCGATGCGCGCAAGGGCGCCGGCGCCGCGTGGGATCTTCGTGGCTACGTGGACGCGTATCTGTCGCCGAAGCACCGCGACAACGCAGCCGGGGGCTGCCCCATAGCCGGGCTTGCAGCGGATACGCTTCACCAGACGCAGGAGGCCCGTTCGGCAATGACGGAGGGCGTTCGAGCCCAGATTGACTGGATGTTCGAGAAGCTCACTGGGTTGGACGACGCCGTTCGTCGTCGCCAGGCCATCGCAAGCTGCGCTGCGATGGTCGGGGCGACAATTCTCGCCCGAGCGGCGACCGATCCTGCCCTTTCGGATGAAATATTGAGGGAGACCCGAGCGTGGATCGATGACGGGCTGGACGGTTCCGCGGACGCGATTTCGTAAGCATTGCAATCCGTCGCCGGTAAACGGTTTTTCGCCAGACCCCGCTTTCGCGTCAATGGCGGAGTATCATTCTTTCTTGGCTTTCAGAACCATCAACGTAGAAGTGCCGTGTGCGACGAGACGCCCACTGTCATCGAAAATCCTGCCCTCGGCCGAAATAATGGTGCGGCCCTCGCCGATGACCCGCCCCTGAGCGCGCACGCACCTCATGTCCGGCGTGATCGGGCGCGAGAAATTGGCCTTGGTTTCGATCGTCGTGAAGCCGACGCCGGCAGGCAGGATGGAATGCGCGGCGCAACCGGTGACGGTGTCGATGAGCGTCAATGCCCAGCCGCCATGCACGACGCCAAGCGGATTGAGCAGATGAGGCCCCGGCCTCCCTTCGAAGACCGCAAAGCCCTCGCCGACCTCGACGAGCGTGAACGCCAAGGTTTTCGCGATCGGCGGGGCTGGGAGGAGGCCACCCATAATCGCTTGCAGATGCTGTCGTCCGGTAAGCCCGGCAATCTGCTCGCGCGTCGCGACGCCGAATTTTTGCTCGGAACTCCAGTTCATGGTTTCTGCTCTATGTTGATGACGACCTTGCCTTTCGCGCGCCCGGACTCGACATAGGCCAACGCATCCCCGGTCTTCTCGAACGGGAACACCTTGTCGACGACCGGTCGGATCACGCCGGACTCGATCAGGGACGTGATCTCGCTCAACTGCCGCCCATTGGCTCGCATGAACAGGAATGAATAGCGGACGCCGAGGCCCTTGGCCTTTTTCCGGACCCCTCGGCTCAGCAGCCGCATGACCAGTTTCAGGAACGGGTTCAGACCGAATGCCTTAGCGAAAGCGGGATCGGGCGGACCGGAAATAGAAATGAGCTGGCCGCCCGGCTTGAGCACACCCAGAGATTTTTCGAGCGTCTTTGGATCCTGACTGTTCAGCACGAGATCGTAGCCCGACAGGACCTTCTCGAAATCCTGCGTCTTGTAGTCGATAACGACATCCGCCCCGAGACGACTGACCAGCTCGGCATTCGTTGCGCTCGTCGTCGTCGCAACTGTAGCGCCAAGATGCTTGGCGAGCTGGATGGCAAAAGTCCCGACGCCGCCAGAGCCGGCCTGAATGAACACCTTCTGGCCGGGCTTCACCTTGCCCACCTCGACCAGCGCCTGCCACGCGGTCAGCCCGACCAGCGGAATGGACGCCGCTTCCGTCATGTTGAGGTTTTTGGGCTTCAACGCGACGTCGGCTTCGTCGATCGCAATGAATTCGGCGAAGGCGCCAACCCGACGGTCGCGCGGCCGCGCGTAAACTTCGTCGCCCGCCTTGAACCGCCCGACCTTGGGGCCAATCCTGACAATTGTTCCGGCGACGTCATGCCCCAGCACGAAGGGTGGACGATAGGGAAGAAGAAGCTTGAACTCTCCGTCCCGGATTCTGGAATCCAGGGGGTTCACGGCCGCGGCGCGTATCTGGACCAGGACGTCATTGTCCTGCAATTCCGGCTCCGGCACGTTGGCCAGGCGAAGGTCGCCCTTCTTTTCGTATTTATCGACGACGAATGCCCTCATCGGTTTTCTCCACTCTGAAGCTAGCAGCGGCGTCAGGCGCCAAGGAAGGATAAAGCCTTCGGCACGAAATCGGCGTGGTATTGGAAGATTCCTCCATGCCCGGCGTCTTCGTAGATCACCAATTCGGCCCCGGGGATGCGTCGGGCCATGTCGGCGCTGTTCACGGTCGGGACCATGATATCGTTGTCACCGTTTGCAATCAGGACCGGGATCTTAATGCTGGCGAGATCCTGGGGCGCCTGTCGGCCCCAGCCTTCGATCGCCTTGAGCTGCCGCAGGAAAGCGGTGATGCTCGCCGCTTTGTCTCTGCCCGCCGTGCGCTCCTTCAGCCGGCTCAAAAAGGCTTTCGCGCCCCGGCGGCCATTGGCCGAAGATGGGAAAAACAGATAGAATTGGGGATCACGGAACGTCAGCATCGCTTTGATGATGAGCGGCCAGGACACCGCCCCCACCTTCTCGATGCCCGCGCCGCCCGCCGGGCCTGTGCCGGTCAGGATGAGTTTCCGCACGAGACCGGGAGCTTTCAGCACGACATCTTGCGCCACAAATCCTCCGAGGGAAAAGCCGAACAGATCGACCTTCTCGAAACCAAGCGCCAGGATCAGAGCAATAGCGTCGCGCGCCATTTCGTCGACGGTCACGGGCGCGGTTCCGCCCGACGCGCCGATGCCCCGGTAGTCGGTCGCGATCACGCGATGCTTGCTGGCGAGGCCATCGACAATCCGCGGATCGAAATTATCCAGCACCGCGCCCCAATGGTTGAGGAGAACGACCGGCGCGCCATCCCTTGGGCCTAAGTCTCGATAGGCAAAAGCGGTCCCTCCAACATTGATGGAGAGATTTGGCGCCTCAATGTATCGAGTTGCCGATCCGACGTTGCTGAGAGGACTTGCCATCTTTTTCTCCCTTGCCCGGCGGAACCGGAAATCGCGAAGTGGGAGGCGCGTCAGGTCCGGAAGGGCTTGCCCCTTGCCTGCGCGGATCGGGAGAGTCCTTGCATCGTCCGAATGAACCGCCGACCGTCGCGGCGGAAGGGAGCCAGCTTCGGACACGCAAATGTTTTGATGACAACGATCATCATAAATGATACATGATAGTCATCATCTAAATTGTCAAGCGGGATTTTGTAGGGCCGAGTCTGACGAGATCGGATTCGAGCAAAGAGGCGGGTCGGATCCCCGAGCAGGACAGCGCCGGCGTCGGAGGAAACCATCCCGCCGTCGAAATCCGCCACCACCCCCCGACCGCCGGCTCTTCCAAAATCAATCTCGCTCGCGCTACACTCCGTCTGCATCGGGGAGCCCCCTCGAATCGCCGTAACTCGTTATCGCAAAACAAGTTTACAGCGTCAGAGGCCCCGATGCGCCTCAGATGCGTGAGATATCCGGGCTAGCCTCGAACCCCCGCCGGGCTACGACGCCGATCCGCAAGCGAAAAACTTTCAAAGAACCGCGCACCGAGTTCTCGATATCCAGGGCCTTGGTCAGAAGCTGCTGACGGTTGACTAACAGCATCCGGGGTCCTCTGCGCTTCCTCGCTCTTGATATGGACCTGTCGGAGCCAACCGAGGCGAACGAGCTGCGCGACGCCACGGGCATCATTGCGGTCCGTCTTGTTCCGCATGGCGCTCAGCCCGGCCTTCACGTGGCGGCATTCGAGGCAGATCGCGGGATACTCCGCTGCGCGCAACTCGCTATAAAGCCAGGACGAAGTCGGTCCGGCTTCCAGTCCTATGCGCTTGAATGGCGAACCGAAAGTTCTCACCAGATGAACAATGGCGGCAGGCTCTGCGGCGATCTTTTTCTCAAGCAGGACGCCGCCAAATCAGCAGGAAAAGGGAATCACAGCGTAGCCGCCCGATCAACGGCTGAGTTTTTCAACACAATCCTTCCCAAGATGACGCTCAAGCCCGCGAAAGCCCTCAACCGCTATCGACTGTTTTTTTCGCGAGACGCGGGCTAAGGTCCGGCCCAACATAAGAATCGAATTTGGGGCAGGACATGGATCGCACCGCCGTCGCCGCCGCCTTCGCCGCGCTCGAAGCGCATCGCGTCGAAATCGCCGCCCATCGCGCGATCGATTATTTCGCCGATGACCCGCAGAGATTTCAGCATTTTTCCGCCCGGCTCGACGATCTCGTTTATGATTATTCGAAAAACCGCCTGACCAGGGCGACGCTCGGCCATTTGTTCGACCTGGCGCGGGCGGCGAGAGTCGAGGCGAGGCGCGACGCGCTCTTTTCCGGCGAAAAGGTCAATATCACCGAGAACCGCGCCGCCCTGCATATGGCTCTGCGCAATTTCTCCGGTCGGCCAATTCTCGTCGATGGCGAAAACGTCATGCCGGCGGTCGAGGCGGAGCGGAAAAAAATCGCCGAATTCGCCCGCGCCGTGCGCGACGGCCGCATCTGCGGCGCCCGCCGCGACACGTTCACCGATGTAGTCAATATCGGCATTGGCGGCTCCGACCTCGGCCCCGCCATGGCGGCGCGCGCCCTCTCCCCTTTCGGCCGACCGGACTTGAAGGCGCATTTCGTCTCCAATGTCGACGGCTCGGATATCGCCGATGTTCTTGCCGGCCTCGATCCGGCGCGCACGCTCATCATCGTCTCGTCGAAAACTTTTACGACGCAAGAGACCATGACCAACGCCGCGAGCGCCCGCCGCTGGATCGCCGAGGCTATGGGCGAAGCCGCCGTCGCCGACCATTTCGCCGCCGTCTCGACCAAGCTCGACAAGGTCGCCGCCTTTGGCGTCAAGCCGGATCGCGTCTTCGGATTCTGGGACTGGGTCGGCGGACGCTATTCGATCTGGTCGGCCATCGGCCTGAGTCTTGTCATCGCCATAGGCCCCGAAAATTTCGAGGATTTTTTACGCGGCGCTTTCGACGTGGACCAGCATTTCCAGCAAGCGCCGCTATCCCACAATATCCCCGTGCTGATGGCGCTGATCGGCGTCTGGCACCGCAATATCTGGAACTTTTCCGCCCAGGCGGTCATTCCCTACGACCAGCGCCTCGCCCGCTTTCCCGCCTATCTGCAACAGCTCGATATGGAATCGAACGGCAAGAGCGTGATGCGCGACGGGACGGCCTCGCCGCGCGCCACCGGACCGATCGTCTTCGGCGAGCCGGGCACCAACAGCCAGCACGCCTTTTTCCAACTGCTGCATCAGGGCACGGAAATCGCGCCGGTCGATTTTCTCATCGCGTCCCAGCCGATCGACGCCGACGAACATCAGCACAACCTGCTCTTCGCCAATTGCCTCGCCCAAAGCGAAGCTTTTTTACGCGGCAGGTCGGAAAGGGAGGCGCGCGACATTCTCCACGCGCAAGGATTGAAGCGCGAACAGATCGACCGGCTGGCGCCGCACAAGGTTTTTTCGGGCGACCGGCCGTCCTCCACCCTGCTCTATCATTCGCTCACGCCGCGGGCGCTTGGCCGGCTGATCGCGCTTTACGAGCACAAGGTCTTCGTCCAGTCGGTTATCTGGGACATCAATCCCTTCGACCAATGGGGCGTCGAACTCGGCAAAGAATTATGTAACCGCCTGGTTCCGCTGGTCTCCGACGACGCGGCGGATATCTCCAGCCTCGACGGCTCGACCGCGGGTCTGATCGCGGCGCGGCGGGCCTTGGCCGAGGAGTGAACCGAAGGCGGCGGCGCCGTCTGGGTCAGCCTTCCATGTCGAGCGCCCTCTCGCGCGCGGAGTCATTGATCGGTGACAAGCCGAGCCCCGCCCAGTCAGGCCGGGAGGCTCTTGAGAATCGTCAATGCGCCTTGCCGCGGCCTTCGCAATAGTGCCCGCCCGTCGCCGAACCGCGGGGGCCGCGCCTTGAACGATCCGATCGACGACCCGAAACCTGCGGTGGCGGACGCGTCCGACGCCATTTCATCGGCTTCGCCGATCCGGACGTCCTTCGACGACCATATCGGCATCGTCGGCTTCGACGATTACGCAACGCGCAATGCGCTGAGCAAGGAATTGATCGCGGCGACCTTGGCCGCGCTCGAGATTTTCAAGACGCAGCGGGCGCGCGCCGTCATTCTCCGTTCGGCGCAGATCGACAGCGTCTGGTCGTCGGGCCATTCGGTCAATGAATTACCCATAGCAGAGAAGGACCCGCTGCCCTACGACGACCCGCTGGAGCAGCTTTTGCGCGCGGTGAAAGCTTTTCCCGCTCCGGTTATTGCGGCGATCCACGGCTCCGTCTGGGGCGGGGCCTGCGATCTGGTCATGGCCTGCGATCTGGCGATCGCCGACGAGACGAGCGCCTTCGCGATCACGCCGGCAAAAATTGGCCTGCCCTATAATATGGTGGGCATTCTCAATTTCATGAGCCGGGTTCCGCTGGCGATCGTCAAGGAAATGTTCTTTACCGCCGACCCGATCAGCGCCGAGCGCGCCGAGCGTTTCGGCATCATCAACCGTGTGGTCCCGGCGGCCGAGCTTGAAACCGAAACCTTCGCCCTCGCGCGAAAAATCGCGAGCCGGTCTCCGGCGGCGATCGCCGCTTTCAAGGAAGCGATGCGCGCTCTCAGCGGCGCGGCGCCGATCAACCCGGATACCTACGAATATCTGCAGGACCTGCGGCGCAAGGTCTATTTCGGCCCCGACTACCGCGAAGGCCTCGCCGCCTTTCTGGAAAAGCGCCCGCCGCGCTTTTAGGCGCGACCGATCTGGCGACCTCACTCTTTCTTGTTCTTCGCCTCCAATTCCGCTTTGAGCGCGGCGAGCTTGGCGAAGGGGGAATCGGGATCGGCCTGCTTTTCGCGCGGCGGGCGTTTGTCGCCGAATTTGGAAAAGTCCCTTTTGCCCTCGAAACGCGGCTTGCCGCCTTCCGGGCGGCGGTCGTCGCGGCGCGGGCGCTTGAACCTTTTCTCCTGCGCGGCTTCTCCTGCCGCCTGCCCCCCGCCTTGCGCCGCCGCGGCCTCGCCGGCCGGGCGTTGCCCTTGCGGGCGGCGCGGCCCCTGGCCGCGATGCGGCTGGTCGCGGCCATGCTCGCGCCGGCGGCCGTGATGATGGCGATGCGGCCGCCAGACTTCGATCATGGCGGGTTCCGCGGGCGCTTCGTCGGTAGCCGGCGCGGCTTCGCCTTCGGCGACGGGCGCAGCCTCGGCCGGCGTTTCCTCCTGGGCCGGCGCGGCTCCGGCATCGGCCTCCGCCACCTGTTCGACGGCCGGCGCTTCCGCCGGGGCCGCTTCTGGTTCGGAGACGGCGGCCCGCTCGACGACCTGCGGTTCCGCGGGAGCCGCCTCTGGTTCCGAGACTGGCGCCTGTTCGACGGGCGGCGCTTCCATCGGCGCGGCTTCGGCGTTCACTTCCGGTTCGGCGGCTTCGGCTACAGGTTCCGGCGCCGGTTCGGCCGGCGCTTCTTCCATAACCGGAGCCGAAGCGCCTTCAGGTTCCGCCGGTCCTTCTTCGACCGCAGCCGCCGCTGGCGCGGCCTCGGCGGTTTCCGTTGGCGCGGCGGCTTCCGCTGCCTCTTCGTCCGGCGGGGCCTCGGCCGCCGCTTCGGCGGGCGCCTCTTCCGCCGCGGGCTCGGCCAGCTTGACTGGCTCGGTCGCCGCCTTGGGCAGAATCGGAACCGTGATGGCCGGGCCGGGACGCTCCGTGCTGGCGTAGCCGAGCGATTTCAAAATGCTGGCGAAACTTTCGCCCGAACAGCCGGCGAGCGACGTCATGGCGACGGTGACGACAAAGCCGTCGCCGTCGGCGGCGCCGGCCGGCGGCTCGCCGGGGGTGACGCCGGGACGATAGGCCACCGCCGGACGGATCAGATCGGCGAGGCGCTCCAAAATATCGACGCGCACCGCCCGCTCGCCGCAGACGCGAAAGCCGGCGGCGCGATAGAGGCCGCGATTGACGGAGGCGTCGGCGGCGAAGGAGGTGCGGCCGGAGGAGGCGAGATGCGCGACTTCGTCAATGCCCTTGACCGATTCCAATCCGCCGTGGCGCAAAGTCCAGAGCAGCGCGGCGAGCGCCCGCGGCGCGGGCTTGAGAAGCGCCGGCAGATAGAGGTGATAGGCCCCGAAGCGGACGCCCATTTTGCGCAAACTCCCGCGCGCCTCCTGCGGCAGGTTCTTCATCTCATCGGCGACGCGCGAACGCTCCAGCACGCCGAGCGATTCGGCGATCTGGAAGGCGACGCCGCGCGCCGTTCCTTCCAGTCCTTCGCCCAACTCCAATTCGTGCAGTGCGCCCAGAAGCTTTTCGACATGGCGGCCGAGCCAGATGTCGAGCCGCGTCTGCGCCATTTCGAGTTGCGGCCCGGTCAACGTCTCGTCGGCGATGATCGTCGCGCGCGGCTTGAGAATATGGTCGCCCGCCGCTATGCGGCCAACCGGCTCGCCGAGCCAACGGATCACCCCATCATTGGCGAGAACGAACGCCTCGTCCACCGCATCGCGCACCCGTTTGGCCCGCGCCTCGATCTCGGTCGCCAAAGCCTTTTGCGCCGCCGCGTTCAGCGTCTTCGCCTCTTCGCCCGCCGCCTGCGGATCGGGCGTGAAGCAGAAACCAACGAGAGAACCGACGTGATGACCTTCGACCAGAACCTGGCCCGTTGAGGTGACTTCGGCTTCCAACATCGCGTTCTCTCTCAGGCGGCGCATCAGAACGCTCGTGCGCCGGTCGACGAATTTTTCGGTCAGACGCGCGTGCAAAGCGTCGGACAGATTGTCCTCTACCTGACGCGCGACGCCCTGCCAATGCTCCGGATCGGTCAACCAGTCGTTTCGATTGGCGATGAAGGCGCAAGTGCGGGCGTGGGCGATACGATTGGACAAGGCGTCGATGTCGCCATCGGCCCGGTCGAGGCCGGAAAACCGCCGCGCCAGCCAGTCGTCGGGGATGCGCCCGGCGCGCACCACAAAACGGAAAACCTCCAGGACGAGATCGGCGTGGGCGGCAGGCGAGGTCTTGCGATAATCAGGGATCTGACAGACTTCCCACAGGCGCCCGACATCGGCCCGCGTCTTGGCGTTGCGCCGCACATGCGCGTCGCGCAAAGCCGCCTCCAGCGCCCGTTGGTCCTCGGAGACGGGCGCGCGGGTCAGGCCCGGCGTGGCGGGAACAATGTCGAGCGAAGCGGCGAGATCGTCCAGAGACGTGAAATCCAGCGCCGCGTTACGCCATTGCAACATGGTCACGGGGTCAAACGCATGGGTTTCGACCATCGCCGCCAGCTCTTCGTCGAAAGGCGGGCAGCGGCCGGTCGAGCCGAAAGTTCCGTCGCGCGCGTGGCGGCCAGCGCGCCCCGCGATCTGGCCGAATTCCGCCGGAATGAGGCGCCGATGCTGATAACCGTCGAACTTGCGGTCCGAGGCGAAAGCGACATGATCGACGTCGAGATTAAGGCCCATGCCGATAGCGTCGGTGGCGACGATATAATCGACGTCGCCGTTCTGGTAGAGGTCGATCTGGGCGTTGCGCGTCCGGGGGCTCAATGCGCCGAGCACGACCGCCGCGCCGCCGCGCTGGCGCCTGATCCATTCGGCGATGGCGTAAACATCCTCGGCGCGGAAGGCGACAATGGCGCTGCGGCGCGGCAGGCGAGCGATCTTGCGGTCGCCGGCGAAAGAAAGCTGCGACAGGCGCGGGCGCGAAAAGATTCTCAATCCGGGCAGCAGTTTTTCCAGCACGTCGCGCATGGTCGCGGCGCCGATGAGAAGCGTCTCGGCCTTGCCGCGTCGGTTGAGAATCCGGTCGGTGAAGACATGGCCCCGATCGAAATCGGCGGCGAGCTGGATTTCGTCGATGGCGACGAAGGGCATATCGAGGTCGCGCGGCATGGCTTCGACCGTCGACACCCAGTAACGCGGATTTTTCGGCTTGATCTTCTCTTCGCCGGTGACGAGCGCCACCGCATGCGCGCCGACTTTGTCCACGACGCGATTATAGACTTCGCGCGCCAGGAGGCGCAGCGGCAGGCCGATCATGCCGGCCTCATAGCTCAGCATGCGCTCGATGGCGAAATGGGTTTTGCCCGTATTGGTCGGCCCGAGAATGGCGGTGACATTATCCGCGGCGGAGGAGGCCGCTCCCTTTCCGCCTATCGCCGCCGGCGCGCCGCCGGGCAGCGGAAGGCCTGTTGTCAAAGCCATGACCGCCGGCCTCCGGGCGCAGTGGTTAATCCGCCGTTTCGTTGCGGCACATCCCATTCCTGCGGCGTTAAACGCAAGTTCTGATGTTTACGTTGCATGACAATGACTTGCGCCTTTGATTCGATTAACGTTCCCTGTCGTCGGCGCGAGCGCGTCAAGAGTTCGAACTTTGCGCGAACAAAAAGCGGCCGAATCGCACACTGGCGGGGAATCTGTTTTTGTTCGCCCCATATTTTGTCCGTCGGCCGTCGGGAGGCGCCAGAGATTGAATCCGGCCGGTTCTCGATCGCCAGATTCGGCGGCGGCGGACGGACTCCAAACGGGATTTTTGTCAACAGGTCAGATTCCGCCGTCCGTTCATGGATCGAAGCGCAATTCCTCCGCCTCGATCACCGCCGTCCCGGCCATGGTCATTAGCGACACCCGATAGGGCACGACAATGTGCCGGTTCGGCACGGGCGCGAGCCAGATGTGCATATCCTTGTTATCGGCCATGAACTCGGTCGATCTGGCGTGGCGCTTGTGGCCGGCGATGGGAATATAACGCGCCGAGCAGACGGAAACCGGGCCGGTATAGCCGGCGCTCTTAATCTCCTTGACGCCGACATAGTGGAGGGTGATGTCGAAGCGCGTATAGCCGTCGAACACCGGCACCCGCCGGTTGCAGGCGGCGGGGCCCACCGGGTCGGCGTTGCGCGGCACGGTCATGATGAAGGCGGAGAGCGGATCGATGATGTCTCGCTTGTCCGCCGGGGTGAGCGGCACGCGGTCGGGGTTCTTGTTGTCGTCCCAGGCTGGCGAATATTGCACTTTGCGCACGGCGCCGTCGCGTATGGCCATGCGCAGGGTGCGGGTCTCGCGAGAATTGGAGGCGGTGGTGGCGTAAGCGGTCGGCTCAACCGTGCCGTCCCTGTAAATTCCAGAGGAAGCAAGCGCCATTTTGAGATTGGAAAGCAGCGAGGCTATGCCGACGAGCCGCACATTGAGGTCAACATGGTAATGTCGGGCGCGGATCGAGCTATCGGCGACGAGGACGCCGATCGGCAGTCCGATGAGGGAGACGTGATAGTCGGCGTGCATGGACTCGGCCCGCGCGCCGGCGCCGACCGCCAAGGGCGCCGCCAACGCCCCGGCGACAGCAGCCAATCGTGATAAGAACCTCGGCTTCATTCTTGCTCGTATCGTTCCGCGCGGCCTTGGCGACCGATAATGCTTATCGTTTAGTACGCAAACTTGGTTAATATAATGGCGCCGGCCGCGGAGGCGGAAAATCGCGTCAAGCTTAGACCTTTCCTCTTGCCGCTCGCAAGCGGCGCCGGTATAAGGCGGGCCTCTGGAACGGCGCGCGCTTGAGCGGCGCCGGGAAAAGTCGGAGTGTAGCGCAGCCTGGTAGCGCACCTCGTTCGGGACGAGGGGGTCGGAGGTTCGAATCCTCTCACTCCGACCATTTTCGCTTCCCAATGGGCGCCGACGCCCGCTTGATTTTTCCGGGCGCCTCTCTTATAGACGCCGCTCCATCACAAGTTTGGCCGAATATCCGCCGCTTGGCCTTTTCTGGCGCGCGCCGCCTAGAGCATGATCCCGAAAAGCGGAAGCCGGTTTTCGGAAAAGATCATGCTCGACCAGGAAGGCTTTTTCGCCGGCCCGATCGAAACCGAAAGGAAATTCCATGTCCCGCCGTTGCGAATTGACCGGCAAGGCCGTTCAGACCGGCAATCTCGTCAGCCATTCCAACCGCAAAACCAAGACGCGATTCCTGCCCAATCTCGTCAATGTCTCGCTGGTTTCCGATTCCCTGCAGCGCCCGGTGCGCCTGCGCATTGCCGCCGCCGCCCTGCGCTCGGTCGAACATCGCGGCGGCCTCGACGCCTTTCTCCTCAAGGCGCGCGACGCCGAGCTTTCCGCCAATGCGCTCAAGCTCAAGCGCGAGATCGCCAAGAAGCAGGCGGAAGCGCAAGCCGCCAGCGCCTGAGCGCAACAAACTCTTAGCCGGAATGGAAAAAGGCGGGCCACGAGCCCGCCTTTTTGTTGCCTGAGCCGACGCCTTTTTCTCAGAGCACGTCGACCGGCGCGCCGACCTTCACCCGATTGTAAAGGTCGATCACATCCTTGTTCATCATGCGTATGCAGCCGGAAGAGACATTCTTGCCGATGGTCCAGGGCTGATTGGTGCCGTGGATGCGGTAAAGCGACGAGCCGAGATAAAGCGCGCGCGCGCCGAGCGGATTGTCGGGCCCGCCGGCCATACGGATCGGCAGGCCCGGTTGGCGTTCGCGCATCTGTTCGGGCGGCGTCCAACTCGGCCATTCCTCCTTGCGGCTGACGACCTTTTGGCCGGACCATTGGAAGCCGGGCCGTCCGACGCCAATTCCGTAGCGAATGGCGTGCCCGGGCGCGACGATGAAGTAGAGAAAATGATGCTCGGTGTCGACCACGATCGAGCCGACCTTCTTATCCTTGGTGTAAACCACTTCCTCGCGGCGGTATTCGGCCGGGATTTCGCCCGTCCACCGCGGGTAGCCGAGCGAAGCCTGCATCGAGCCGGAGTTGGGCGAGTTGGTCAGCACCGCGCGCGAGGCGCTCCGATAACGCGGCGCCGCGTGCGGCGCCATATGGCCGCCGGTGGCGAGAAATTCGATCAGCCCGCCGCCGAGATTATCTGCATGGACCGGCGCGATCGGGCCTAAAAGTAGCGTGGCGCCGCCGAGCGCGGCGGCCAGAAGGCGGATTCTGGACATCGGGAATTCGGCTCCGATCTTGCTTCAGCAGCCGAAGTATAATCCTGAAAATTAGACTAAAAAGCTTTATCCTGTGGCGTGGTTATTCAAGTCATAATGGCAAATAAAGCTTTAACAAGCCGCGTTTGCGCTCCAGCCAGGCGAGCGCCGGCTCGGCCTTGGCGAGAAAGGCGGAACGCAGGCCGGCTATGTCGAAGGCGGCGGCGACCAGCGCATAAAAGCCGCCGCCAAGCGCGATTTGCGCCACCATCAGCGCGAAACCCGGGCGGAAAACGCGCAAGGGGCCGGCGAGCGCCGTCATGCCGAGCGTTCCGAGAATCGTCAGGACGATGTCGCGCGGCCGCGGCCATTGCGGCGCGTTGGCTTGGGCGAAGCCAATCAGCGTAATGAGGCCGATGGCGAAGGCGACGCTTTGCGCGACCGCGAGATTGGAGGCGTCCGTCCCGCGCGGCAGCAGATAGACCAGAACGGGGTCGGCGACGCAGGCGACCACGGCCGCCGCCACCATGGGCAGGGTCTTCCGCGCGATCTGGAAGATGGAGGCGATGGCGAACTGGCCGAGCGTAAAACAGAACATGCCCGGCAGCATCAAGGCGAGGAAATGGGCGAACTGGCCGCGGAATTGCTGCGGCACGATCAGCGCCTCGATCGAAGGCAGCACGATCCATATGCCGACGCAGGCCGGCAGCAGGACCGCGAAAACCACCGCCATATTGCGCGCCACCTGCGCCCTGGCTTCGCGCGCGCCATGCGCCTCATGAGCGCGCACCGCGATCTGGAACAAGAGCACGTCGAGCGCCGAGCCGATCGCCTGAACGGCCCGCTGGCCGAGATCGAAGGCCAGAGCAAAGCGGCCGGTTTCGGCGAAACCATAGAAGCGCGCCGCCAGAAAGCGATTCATCAGGGGTATCAGGAAATAAAGGCTGGCGGCGGCGACGATCGGCGCGGCATAGGCGCCATATTGGCGCGCCAGCCGCCAATCCGCCTTGCCAAAGGTCGCCGCGCGATCGACGAGACCGGAACGCCAGATGAAAACGGAACCGAGCAGGCTCGACATGCCGGCGGTGATCGCAACCATGGCCGAGCCGGTCGCCCAGGCGCCGCCCACCGTCAACACCATGGCCAGCAGGTTCTTGGTGACGATCAGCTTGATGTAGAGCAGGTCGGCGAAACGCGCCCGCGCCAGGGCGGTCTGGTAGTCGAAGAGGCCGTTGGCGATGGCGGCGGTCAGCGCCAGAGCGACCAGGGGGCGCGGCAGGGAGAATTGCGGGCCGAGAAAGGCGAGAGCGAGGGCGAAGGGAAAGAAGCCGAGGGCGAAAAAAGTGAAGGAGGCGTCAAGCGTCGCGCGGATTTTCGGCTCATCGCGCCGCGCGCGCTCGGAATAGAAGCGCACGCCGCATTGGCGGATCCATTCGAAGGCGAAAGCTTGGCCAAAAGTCATGACGCCAATCGCCAGGGCGAAGCGGCCATATTCGGCGGGCCCCAGAAATTTAGCGACGATCAGCCCGATGAACAGGTTGAAAATGGTGTTGACGAGAAACGTCAGCACGATGCTCATCGCAAGCTTCCCGGGCAAGAAATCTTTGCAGCGCTCTGGCTCATCCGGCCAATCTATCCCTGTGTCGATAAGAAAATCTTGCCTCACTCGGATTCACCGCGATTCCCGGCTTTACCCGCGTGGCCTTGACAGGGCCAAAAAGCCCTCCTATCTAGCGGCCAGCCTGTTGGCACTCTTATTGATCGAGTGCTAACAGGCTCTCTCTTTCCAGCCCCGGCCCTCGGGCCGCACGGCCCCAAACACAGGACATTCGAAAATGGCCTTCCGTCCCCTGCATGACCGCGTCGTCGTCAAGCGTCTCGAAAGCGAAGAAAAAACCAAGGGCGGCATCATCATTCCCGACACCGCCAAGGAAAAGCCGCAAGAGGGCGAAGTCGTGGCCGTCGGCCCCGGCGCGCGCGACGAAACCGGCAAGCTCGTCCCGCTCGACGTCAAGGCGGGCGACCGCGTGCTGTTCGGCAAATGGTCGGGCACCGAAGTCAAAATCGACGGTCAGGATCTGCTGATCATGAAGGAATCCGACATTCTCGGCATTGTCGGCTGAACCCGTCCACCCCACGGAGCAATCATGCTCCAACCCGTTGTTTGAACGCGTATTCCGATCCGAAAAGCCTGCAACTTTTCGGGAATATGCCTGAGGAGCTTAATCCATGGCTGCCAAAGATGTCCGTTTCTCCACCGACGCGCGCGACCGGCTCATGCGCGGCGTCGAAATCCTCGCCAATGCGGTCAAGGTCACGCTCGGCCCCAAGGGCCGCAATGTCGTGATCGAAAAATCCTTCGGCGCGCCGCGCATCACCAAGGACGGCGTCACCGTCGCCAAGGA
>CAYRNB010000058.1:0-19560 GCA_964425315.1 uncultured Rhodoblastus sp. | reverse complement strand
TCGCGAACCTCGTCAAGCTTGAACGGCTTGATAATCGCCATAATGATCTTCATCTCGCTCCCCAATTTGTGCTTCGGGACATCCAGTCGCATGGGTTCGGGCCGCAGACTTGGCCGCAGCGGAAAGGGGCTAAACAAGGTCCGTGCCAAGGTGCGATTGCGGCAGGGAATCCTTGGGCAAGCGTCGCCGCAGCAGGAACATTCGTCCGATAATGCGTAGGATCTGAGCAGGACGCCTTATTAATAGGCAGACGCGCTTTTCAGGCATGGCGCCGAGGCGCTCCTCTTCGGCGTCGACGGAAATGATTGCATTGCTGCTGAAATTTATTTGCGCTGCAACAACGTAGCGGTCTCGCCGCCGTGGAAAGGTCGGATCAAGCGGCAGGCGAAAAACCATCAATGGCTATTCGCTCAATAAGCCGCATTCGACAGGGTTCTGGGGCCGTTGCGGTCGGTGGGATCGCCGAAGCCTCGGAAAGAGTGGGGTCAAGGCCGCCGTGGCGCGACAAAACTTTTCGAAGTGCGGCGCGTGTCTGGCGCCGTTCAGATGCAGGAGTCGAACGCCATGAAAGACGAAACATCTCAATCCCCGCTGAAACTGGGCCGAAGGGCCTTTCTGGGAACCGCCGGCGCCCTCGCCGCAATGAGCGTCGCTGCGCAGGGATCGGTCGCGCTCGCCGAAGCGCCGGCGGACAAGACGCCGGACGGCGCCGCCGGCTTGCCGCGTGTAAAACAGAAGCTGGTCGCGCCGCCTTTCTTTCCGGAACATGAGCAGGTCGCCAAGGGCGGGCCGAAAATTGTCGAAGTCACCCTGACCGTGCATGAGAAGAAGGTCGCCGTCGACGATCAGGGGGCCCAGATCTGGGCTTTCGCCTATAACGGATCGGTGCCCGGGCCGATGATCGTCCTCCATGAGGGCGATTATCTCGAACTGACGCTGCGAAATCCCAGTTCCAACACCCTGATGCATAATATCGACTGCCACGCCTCGACCGGCGCCTTGGGCAGCGGCGGGCTGACCCACGTGGAGCCCGGCCAGGAGGTGGTCGTGCGCTGGAAGGCGATCAAGCCGGGCGTTTTCGTCTATCATTGCGCGCCGGGCGGCATCATGGTGCCCTATCACGTCGTCCACGGCATGAACGGCGCGGTTATGGTCCTGCCGCGCAATGGCCTCACCGACCGCGCCGGGCGCCCACTGCGCTATGACCGCGCCTATTACGTCGGCGAGCAGGATTATTATCTGCCGCGCGACAAGAACGGCAAGTTCAAGACCTATGAACGCGCCGGCGACGATCTGCCAGACTCGCTTGAAGCCATGCGCGGGCTGATCCCGACCCATGTGGTGTTCAACGGCGCCATCGGCGCGCTGACAGGCCAGAACGCTTTGAAGGCCAAGGTCGGCGAAACCTTGCTCATCGTTCATTCCCAGGCCAATCGCGACTCGCGTCCGCACCTGATCGGCGGTCACGGCGATTATGTCTGGGAGCAGGGCAAATTCGGCGTCGACAATCCGCCCGCGGAAGGGTTGGAGACCTGGTTCATCCGCGGCGGCTCGGCCGGCGCCATGATGTATACGTTCCGCCAGCCCGGCCTCTACCTCTACCTGAACCACGATCTGATCACGGCCTTCATGCTGGGCGCGATGGCCCACGTCCAGGTCGAGGGCAAGTGGAACGACAATCTCATGACCCAGGTCGCCAAGCCGCATTCCTACCATGAAGGGTGAGGCGCGAGGGGAGGAGGCTCACGTCTCCTTCTTGGCCAGGGCGAGAAGCGCCGGCGCGTCGCGAACGACAACGCGCTGGCGTCCGCATTCGACGAATCCCCTGTCTTCCCAGGCGCTGAGGGTCCGGCTGACCGTATGCAGCGTCGCGCCGGTCATTTCGGCTATGTCCTGGCGCGAGACGGGGAAATCGATCAGGACGCCGCCTTCCGTCTTGCGTCCCGCCTGATTCGCCAGCTGCAGCACCGCGCTGGCGATCCGCTGTTCGACCTGTTGAGTCGAGAGATCGAGAATGCGCTTCTGCGAATCCTGCAGGCGCGCGCCGAGCGCCTGCATGGTGTTGACCGCAAGATGCGGATAGCGCGAGACCAGATCCTCCCAGACGCTGTTGGACCAGGCGAGGGCGAGCGAGTCCACCGCGGCCGTGGCCGTGCCGGGATAATGGGTCACGCCGATCGCCATGGCGACGCCGAACATGTCGCCGGGGGCGATGAAGCGCACCAGGATCTGCTGGCCCTGAGGGTTGAGGCGGGTGACGCGCAGCCGCCCGTGCAGCAGCAGGAAAAACCTGTTCGCCTGCTCGCCCTGGCGGAAGGCGGGCTCGCCTTTGGGAATCCGCTGCGGCGTCGCATGGGCGACGATTTCGTCCAACGCTTCCGGCGGCAGCCCCGCGAAGCTGGGCGAACCCGCGATTAGCGAGCGATCGAGACGCGCCATATCGGCCTATCCTCCCCAGCCATGGACCCGCCGGGCCGCGGCGAGGCGAGGTTTTTTCTTTGTCGTCGCGCAAGTTCGCGACTTTCTCCCTGCTTTATCAAATTAGCTCCCCGCCAGAAAGGAGCCAATATGTCGGAACAGAAAAGCCGGCGCCTCTATGACGGCTACGCCGTTCTGAGCATGGGCTTCCGGCCTTTTTTCCTCGCCGGCGCGCTGTGGGCCTTCGTCGCGATCATGTTCTGGCTGCCGCAATATTTCGGCGAATTTTCCTTTACCACCGTGTTCCAGCCGCTCGACTGGCATGCGCATGAGGCGATCTTCGGTTATGCCGCGGCCGTCGTCGCCGGCTTTCTCCTCACCGCCGTGCCCAACTGGACCGGTGGCCTGCCGGTGCAGGGCAAGCCCCTGGTGGGGCTTTTGGTCCTTTGGGTCGCCGGGCGGGCGGCGATCGCCTTTTCCGCCCGGACGGGCTGGGCCTTGGCGGCGATCGTCGATTGCGCTTTTCTCGCCGCGCTCGCTTTCGCCATGGCGCGTGAAATCGTCGCCGGCAAGAACTGGCGTAATCTGAAGACGCTGGTTCTGGTCGGCCTGCTGCTCGCCGCAAATATCGTCTTCCATGTGGAGGCGCATCTGACCGGTTCGGCGGATTACGGCCGGCGATTCGGAGTCGCCGCCCTCGTCGCCTTGATCGTGCTGATCGGCGGGCGCGTTATCCCGAGCTTCACCCATAATCTGCTGGCGCGCCGAGGCTCGAAGGTCTTGCCGCAAAAATTCGGCCGCTTCGACCAGATCGCCGTGGTCGCTTCCGGCATTGCGCTAGCCCTATGGGTCCTGGCCCCGGAAAACAGGATCATCGGCCTGCTGCTCATCGCCGCCGGCGCGATTCATGTCGCCCGCCTGGCGCGCTGGGCCGGCGCCCGCGCCGCCGACGACGCCCTCGTGCTCATCCTGCACATCGCCTATCTCTTCGTGCCGCTCGGCTTTTTCCTGAGCGGACTGGCGGCCCTCACGCCCGCCGTCGCCATCAGCGCCGGCATACACGCCTGGGCGGTCGGCGCCGTCGGGACGATGACCCTGGCCATGATGACGCGCGCCAGCCTCGGCCATACCGGCCAGGCCCTTCGCGCCGGCCGGGGGACGAAATTCATCTATGCCGCTGTTCTGCTCGCCGCCGTCACGCGCATCTGGGCGGCGCTCTCGCCGGGGTGGAGCTTCGTTTTGCTGCACGTCGCCGGTTTTGCCTGGGCTTCGGCCTTCCTCGGCTTCATTTTCGCCTACGGCCGCGACCTGTTGCGGCCGCGCCGCTTTTGACCCTTATCTACCGGCGCGGCGCGTCTCTGCCGTCCGCCACGGGGGAAAAGCCCTAGGCTTCGGTCGTCGCTTTTTCCGCCATGAGCGACATGCGCACCAGTTCGGAAAGACATTGCGCGCCAGTCTTGGCCATCAGATTGGCGCGATGGGTCTCGACGGTGCGCACGCTGATGCCGAGGTCGAAGGCGATGGTCTTGTTGAGCTTGCCCTGCAGCAGACGCCCCAGGACTTCCTGCTCGCGCGTGGTGAGGCCGCGCAGCTTTTCGCGCGCCTGGCGCGTTTCCTCGTCGGTGAGGCGCTGGTCGCCGGCCCGCGCCAAGGCGGCGCGCACAGCGGAAATCATCAATTCATCGTCGAACGGCTTTTCGAGAAAATCTACGGCGCCGAGCTTCATCGCCTTGACCGCCTGCGGAACGTCGCCGAAAGCGGTCATGAGCACGGTCGGCATGCTGATGCGCCGTTTTTTCATTTCCGCCAGCAGTTCGAGGCCGGTCATTTCCGGCATTCTGACATCGCTCACCAGGCAGCCGCCGGTTCCCGTCGGGGCCGAATTGAGAAACGCCTTCGCTTCGGGATATAGCTTGGGCGTCATGCCAGCGCTTTTCAGCAGCAGCTCAAGAGATTCGCGCACCGCTGGATCGTCTTCGACGACATGAACGGTTTGGTCTTGCAGCATATCGACGGCTCCAGGAGCGCCAGAGGCAAATCGCCAGCTGACGACGGCAAAAAGCAAAATTAGGCGCCTTCCGCGAAGAAAACCAGTCCGTATTGACGCTTAGCTCACGATGGGGGCGCGTCTTCAGCCCGTTTTTGACGTGACGCCGTTCCGGGCGGGAAGCCGGGCGCCGCTTATCGGCGCGCCGCGCCAGACGGCTTTGCCAGGCCGCTGATACGATCTCAGCAGCTTTACTGAGTAGCGGGCGCCAGTTTTCGGACAAAAATCCTGCTAAGATAAAAAATCGGCGCAGTAATTCGCAGGCGAGCCGACCGGTTGCTGCCTATGCCAGCGGGCATTGCCAATGACCGTCGGTATCGGCGCCGGCGGGGGATAGTATTATTGTTCAATCTCGCTGGCAAAAGGGTGGGCGGGAAGTCCTTTTTTCGTCGACTGGGAGGCGGGGCGCGAGCTTTGAGCGAAACCAACGGTGACAAGTTATCGAATTCCGGGGAGGGTTCGCCTTTAGAACCCCGCCTTCTGCGTTTCCTCGCCGCGCTTGCCGATTCTCCTCTGGGCTGGCGGCTGGCGACGCCTTTTATCGTCACTCCGATCGCTTTCGCCCTGCGCTATTACCTCGAGCCGCATTTGGGCGGCAATGCCATGTTCGTCACCTTCTATCCGGCGATCATGATATCGGCGATTGTGGGCGGACTGAGCGGCGGCTTCACGGCGATCCTGCTTTCGGTGCTGTTCGCCCATGCGCGCCTCAAGGGTTTTCAGATCGCGCCTTTCGATAGAACATCGGACGAATACCTCGAGGCCGCGTTCATCTTCAATGCGCTGCTCATCGTCGCTTTCGGCAAAATGTTGCAGGTGGTGGCGCGCACGCGGTTGGAGAGCCTGGAGATCGCCCGCCTCAACGCCGAGCAACTCGGCCATTTCGTCGAGCAGGCGCCGGCGGCCATGGCCATGTTCGACCGCGATATGCGCTATCTCGCGGCCAGCGCCCGCTGGCGCGAGGGATTTGGCCTCTCTTCCGACCTGGTCGGCAAGTCGCATTACGAGGTCCTGCCGGAGGTCGCCGAGGAATGGAAGGAAGCGCATCGCCGCGCCCTGGAGGGCGAGGTCCTGCGCAGCGAGCAGGACGAAGTCCGGCGACGCGACGGAACCACGCAATGGCTCCGCCGGGAGGTGCGGCCCTGGCGCCGCGCCCCGGGAGCCATAGACGGCGTCGTCATCTTTTCGGAAGACATTACCGAGCGCGTCAAGGCGCGGGCGGCGCTGGCGGAAAGCGACGAGCGGCTGCGATTTGCGCTTCGCGCCGCCAATGCCGGCGTGTGGGAATGGGATCTGGCGTCAAATCGCAGCATCTGGTCCGACGACCTATGGCGTCTGTTCGGGCTTGCGCCCAACAGTTGCAAGCCATCTTTCGAGGCCTGGCTCAGCGCCGTCCATCCAGGCGACCGCGCCGCCGTCGCCCAGGCCGTGACCGAAGCCGCTGTCGCTGGGCGGGAAACCCTGGTCGAATGGCGCGTTTTCGACCCCTCCGGCCCGGCGCGCTGGCTCATGACCCGCGCCGGGCTCATGCCCCGCAACGAGAGCGCGCCCGCCCGCTATATGGGCGTGGTGATCGACATAACCGAACGCAAGAGGGCCGAGCAGGCCCTGCGCGAAAACGAGAAGAGGCTCAGCACCATATTCAATTCGACGATGGAATCGATCGTCGCCTTCGACCGCAGCGGCGTCATTCAGTCGGCCAATCCCGCCGCGCGCGCGCTGTTTGGGTATTCGAACGACGAAATCCTCGGCCAGAACATCGCCGCGCTGGCGCCGGATTTTCATCGCGCCGAACAAAGCGGCGCTGTCGACGATTATTTGCACGCCGGGGAAAAGAAGATCATCGGCCGCGCCCGCAGGGTTGAGGGCAGGCGCAAGGACGGCGCGCTGTTTCCGCTCGAACTCACGGTCACGGAAGCCATTTTGAACGACGAACGGATTTTCGTCGGCTTCATACGCGACCTCAGCGCCATAGAGGCGGAGCGTCGCCGCGTCGACGACTTGCGGCAGGAATTGTTCCACGTCAGCCGCGTCAACGACATGGGCGAAGTGGTGGCGAGCCTCGCCCACGACGTCGGTCAGCCGGTGGCGGCGATTTTGAATTTCGCCGCCGCCCACCGTCGCGGCTTCGCCTTGAAAGGCGCGCCGACTGAGCCGGAGCTGGTTTTCAAGATCGAGGCGCAGGCCCGTCGCGCCGCCGACATTCTGAGGCGCCTGCGAGGCTTCATCGAGAAGCGCCCGCCGGAGCGCGAGCCGGAAAATATCGAGGAACTCGTCGACGACGCCATCGAATTGGCTTTCCTGCGTTCGCGCGCCCGAGTCGTCCGTTCGCCACTGGCTGGCGACGACGTTCGAGTCAATGTCGACCGGGTTCAGGTCGGGCAGGTGCTCGTCAATCTTCTACGCAACGCCGACGACGCCCTGGTGGACGCCGAGGAGCCGGAAATCGTGGTCAAGACCGGGAGCGACGGGCCGGGTATGATCCGGATCAGCGTCGCCGACAATGGTTCTGGCGTCGATCCCGAGGCGGCGAAGGAGCTGTTCGGCGCTTTTTACAGCACCAAGCAGTTCGGCATGGGCCTCGGCCTGTCGCTCAGCAAATCCATCGTCGAGGATCATGGCGGCGCGATTTTCTATCGCGCCAACGCCCCGCACGGCTCGATCTTCGAATTCACCCTGCCGATCTATCGCGACGGCGACGGCGACGCCGGGACGTCCTGATTGGCGGGCGCCGGCTTGGGCAACAGGGGCGCCGCTGCGTCGGAACGATGGATCAGGCTGAGAACGTCGGGAATGAGCGAAGCGTCGTCCCACCCCCCGGATATGGTGAAACCCAGTTGCAGCGGCTTTTTGTCGCCGCTTTGTGGAACTCGGTCGGCGGCGGCATGCAGATCGATCAGGCGGTCAGCGATCGCCGCCTCGCCGGAAAAATAAGCGGTCATGGAGGGGGAGCGCGCCACGCCTTCCTCGATGTCGGCCTCGCCCTGGACAATGTTGAATTTGCCGCTGAGCAAGTCGAAGGGCGTTCGCCCGGAACGCAATTCGACGCCGGCGGTCAGCGGCCGCCGCTCCATGCGGCGGAAGGCGAGATCGAGATCGACGCCGTAAACTTCGCCGGATTTGACCGCGAAATCGCCGCGGGCGTCGAGATGGCTGGCGAGACGGTAATAGCTGTCTCCGGTTGTTTCGAAACTCAGGTTCACCCGCCCCGACCCGGTCAAGGTCTGGCGCTTGAAGGCGTCCCATAGGAAGGCGGCGACATCGAGCTTGTCGACGACGGCCGAACCACGAACGTCCAGGCCCTTGTCGCTGTCCGCGATTATGGCGTGCGCGTGTATCTGGCCCGAATAGGCCTTGGCGTCGGCGAGCGACAGGTCGAGCCGGCCATTCTTCAGGAGCGCCGACAGGGCGACATTGTCCGCCTGGAAATCTCCAATGCGCGCGTGGGTGGCCGAAAGGCGCAGATCGAGATCGGCGGCGGCGAGATTGGACGGCGGAAAAATCTGATGACTCCATTGACCGCTGAAGCTCGGCGCCGGCAGGCCGTCGATCAGCGGCGCGAAATCAACCGACGCGCCGGCGAGCGTCGCGGTGATCATCGGCCTTTCGCCATCCAGCCGGATCGAGGCGGCGCCGTCGAGCATATTGCCATCGATGGAAAGATTGAGTTTCGGGAAGGACAGGACCTCCGGGTCCAGCGATGCTTCGCCGGTGAGCGTCGTCTGGCCGTAGCGACCGGGCAGCGGAAGGGTCAGGCCGAGCCATTTGGCGGCGAAGCGCAGCGACGCCGCGGCGCCGCCGATTTTGCCGTGGAAATGCAGGCGCGGAACGAAAGCGAAGCCGCCGTTGAGATTGAGCTGAAAAGCGTCGGAATCGGCGCGCAAAGTGATCGGGCTTTCCTCGCCATGCGCCAGTTTTCCGGGTTGCGCCGCCCAGAGGGCGAACTGCGTGGGCGGCCGGTCGCCGCCAAGCGAGGGCAGAAGGCAATGGCCGATGAGGGAAAGCGGCGAATCGACGCGGCTCCAGTCAAGCCGCGCGTTTATGGCGTCGGCGACCAGCGCCGCAGCCGACGCGCCAACCTTGCGCAGCTTCAGCTTGCCGTTTTCTATGCGCAGCTCCCCGATCGCCCTGTCGTTGGGCCGAACTTTCCTCGCCGTCCAGCTGAGCGGCCCGATTTTATTCATGTCGATGGTGAAGACCGCGTCGGTGAGAACGGTCCGCGCCAGCGTCAGCCGGCCGGTCAGCAAGCCGGCGAGGCCGAGATCGACGCGCAGGTTCGAAGCCGAAACCCGCAGCGCGCCGTCGGACTCCTCCAGTCGCGCATTGTAAATGCGGATATGCGGGCGCGGCAGCACGGCGAAGACGGAGCGCCCATGGGCGATGAGGCGCATGCCGGATACGGTCCTGATCTGGCTTTTGACGGCGGCGATCTGCGCCTTTTCCGATACGGTCCAGGGCGCGGCGGCTAGCGCGATCAGAATGGCGACGACAGCGGCCAGCGCCAATTTGACTTTGAATTTCATACCTGCAGGATAGCCGGGCGAACCGCCGCCGCAAACTGCAAAAAACGAAATCGGCCCGGCGCCATGAAATTGCGGCGCGTTTCAAACTACGGCGCGCGGTCGCCGAAGCCGCCAGTCTGAGCGCCGCATTCGGCCATGCGCCTGGCGCCGCCGGTTCATTCATCAGTCGGCCGCTGCAAGGCGGCGGGAGGCGAAGCAAGGGACTGAGCTGTTTGACACTCAAAGACGAAATCCCGAACGCGCTCGTCGCCGCTCGGCGCAGGCCGAACGCAAGCGGTTTAACGGCCCCCGCCCCGAAGCCTTCGGAAGGAACCGCAACGGTGGAGCCATCTTCGCCGCGACAGCGTGTCTGCGTCCTGGTTCTTGGGATGCACCGCTCGGGGACGAGCGCGCTGACGCGCATGATCAGCCTGCTCGGCGCCGCGCTGCCCAAAAAGCCGCTGGGAGCGGGCCGGGGCAATGAAACGGGCCATTGGGAGCCGGCGCGGCTCATGGCGCTTCACCGCGAAATGCTGAAAAGCGTTGGAAGCAACTGGGACGATTTTCGCGCCTTCGATCCGGCTGATCTTCCCGCCGCGCGCGCCGCTCACTTCCGGGGCCAGATTGCGCGCATCGTGCTTGAGGAATATGGCGAAGCGCCGTTCATCGTGCTCAAAGAGCCACGCATCTGCCGGTTTACGCCACTCTATATCGAGATTTTGGAAAACCTCGGATACGAGGTCAAATTCGTTCATGTGACGCGCAATCCGCTCGCCGTCGCCGCCTCGCTCAGGAAGCGCAATGAAATCCTTCCCGCCTTCACGCACCTGATCTGGCTGCGTCACGTTCTCGACGCGGAAGCCGCCACGCGCGGACGGCCGCGGGTCTTCGTCTCCTATGAAAACTACCTCGCCGATTGGCGCGAGGCGACTGATCGCGTGAAATCGCTGTTGGAGATTGACCTCAGTCAGCAGCAGGAGGCGGAAAAGCTTATCGGGTCCTTCATCAGCAAAAGGCACATGCACCATGCAAGCGACGTCGCGACGCTGATGGCGGACGAAAGCGCTCCGCATTGGCTGAAGGACGCCTACGCGGGCGTGACGGCGCTTGAAGCGAATCCTGAGGACGCGCAGGCGCTTGCGACGCTCGATGCAGTGCGCGAGGCGTTCGATACGGCCTCGGCTCATCTCGGAGCGCCGGTCGCCGCTGAACTGAAGCGTAGAAGCGGCTTCGACTACCTGCTCCGGCGCAAATTTCGCTTTCTGAAGAAGATGGGCTCGCGATCCGCCAGAAAAGGGCGAAAGGAGGTTTGAGTTCTTCCATTTGACGCTGGCGCGGGTGAGAAGCGTCTCACCTGCCGGGGCGCCACGAGGAGGAACGTCGCCGCGCCTCTATTGCACCTCATTGAAATAAAATTGCGCTCCAAACAGAGACAATGAAGCGGCGGAAGCGTCCGCGCGTTATTCAATCGTTTTCCGATTTCTTTTATCCTGTCCGCGGGCCGTACGCCGCACCCGTTCGATCCTTGCGGCGCTACCCTTGGAGATCGTTGAAATGGCGGCGTTTTCTCCTGTCGATCTCGGCGATGGCCGCGCCGCCGGCGCGCGCGATCCGCGCGCAACCGGTCAAGAAAATCCGGCGGCGAACCGGAACGGCAAGCGTGGCGCGAAAAGCGGAAAAAGCGGGAGAAGCCGCCACGGCGCCGCGGCGCGCCCGTCGGATGGGACGGCGGCCGAATCTTCGCGGCGCATTTGCGTTCTGGTTCTCGGCATGCATCGGTCGGGGACGAGCGCGCTCACCCGCGTCATCAGCCTGCTCGGCGCCGCTTTGCCGAAGAAGATCCTCGGCGAGGGCCCGGGCAACGAGCCCGGCCATTGGGAGCCGGCTCGTCTGGTCGATCTGCACGATGAAATGCTGGCCGCCGTAGGGAGCAGCTGGGACGATTTTCGCGCCTTTGATCCGGCCGACCTTCCAGACGCGCGCCGCGTTCATTACCGGGCCGAAATTACGCGCATCCTGCGGGAGGACTATGGCGATCAGCCGCTCATCGTGCTCAAGGAGCCCCGGATCTGCAGATTTGCGCCGCTCTATATCGAGATTTTGCAAGACCTTGGATACGAGGTCGCGTTCGTCCACATGACGCGGAACCCGCTCGCCGTCGCCGCTTCGCTGGAAAGGCGCGATGGGATCAGCCCGTCCTATGGGCGCCTGATGTGGCTGCGTCATGTTCTCGATGCGGAAGCGGCGACGCGGGGACGGCGCCGGTCGTTCGTTTCCTACGAGGGCCTGTTGAGCGACTGGCGCCCGGCGCGAGACCGAATAAAGGCGGCGCTTGGAATAGACTTCCGGGAGCAGGCGGAAACGAGCGGTTCGATCGATTCCTTTTTGAGCGGCAGGTTCACGCACCACCAAAGCGATCCGGCGGCCCTCATGAGGGACGACTTGGCGCCGGCTTGGCTCAAGGACGTTTACGATGCCCTTTCGGCGCTTGAGGCGAACGCGGAGGACGCGCCCGCTCTTGCGGCGCTCGATCAGGCGCGCGCGGCTTTCGATAAGGCCTCGTCTCATGTCGGCGCGCCGGTTTTCGCGGAAATAAAGGCCCGCGGGAAGCGGGCCGCCGCCAACTTGAAGGCGCAGGTCGCGGAGCGTGAGCGGGCCGTCGCCGTCCTTGTTGCGCGCGCCGCCGCGGCGGCCGGGGAGGCCGAGGATTTGCGTCGCCGGCTGGCCGCGGCGCCCGGACGGCCGTTGCGCCTGCCGCGCGATCTGATCGCCTACCGCTACCTTGGCTTTCTGCCGCGTCACAGATTCGGCGTCTCGGCGCGAACCGCGGCAAGATGGGCCGAGAGGCGGCGCAAGCGCGATGCCGACCGTTCTGCAGGCGTCCCGTGAGTTTTTTGCCCGCGCGGCGTTTCGGGGCGGCTCAGCCGACGGCGGCCTGGCGCAGCAATTGAGGGCCGGCGCCGGGAAGGCGGCCGCGTCCCGTCATCTCTTCTTCGACGATGCGCATAAAATTCTGCCGGAATATTTCACGGCTGAATTTTTCCGCATTGGCCCGGCAGTTCTGCGGCGTGAACAGGGGCGCCAGACGCTCGAAACGCTCCACCGCCTCGACGATCGCCTCCTCGGTCTGGCTGCCGAAAAAGAGGCCGGTCGGCTTGTCCTTGTCCGGTCCGACCACGGTCTCCAACGAGCCGCCGCGCCCGAAGGCGATGACCGGCGCGCCGCAAGCCTGCGCCTCGACCGGCATGATGCCGAAATCCTCTTCCGCCGCGAAAACGAAGGCGCGGGCGCGGCGCATCTTCTCGCGCAGGCCGGCGTCGTCGAGATAGCCGCAGATCTGGACGTTGGACGTGGCGAGCTTGCGCACCTGCGCCATTTCCGGACCGTCGCCGACGACCACCAGCTTCTTGTCGGGCATGCGGGCGAAGGCGCCGACGATCAGCGCCATGCGCTTGTAGGGCACCATGCGCGAAGCGGCGAGATAAAAATCGTCGCGCTCGGCCGAAAACGGCAGATGTTCGATATCGACCGGCGGATGGACGACATCGGACTCGCGGCGATAGACCTTGGCGATCCGCCGCGCGATATACGCGGAATTGGCGATCATGCGGTCCGGGCCGTTGGCGGTGCGCAGGTCCCAGATGCGCAGATAATGAAGGAGCAGGCGCGCCAGCGCCGAACGCAGGCCGCGGGTCAGGCCGGATTCGGCAAGATAGGTCTGCTGCAGGTCCCAGGCATAGCGCATCGGCGAATGGATGTAGGACAGATGAACCTGGTTCGGGCCGGTGATCACGCCCTTGGCCACCGCATGGGACGAGGAAATGATCAAGTCATAGCCGGACATGTCGAATTGTTCGACGGCGAGCGGCATCAGCGGCATGAACAGGCGGTGCCGGGTCTTGGCGCCCCAAAGGCTCTGCAGGAACGAGGTCTTGACTTCCCGGCCGCGCAAGATCTGGTCCTGGCCAGGGGGCAGGGCGCAGATGAGGGTGAAGAGGTCGGCATGAGGAAACAGCCCCAGAATTTCCTCGACGACCCTTTCCGAGCCCGCGCGCGTCACCAGCCATTCATGTACGATTGCGACTTTCATCGGCTTCTCGCGGCTAATTGGATTGCGCCACGATAATCGCCCGCCGTTAATTAACGGTAGCGCTGCAGATAGTCGGAAAGGCCTGCCCAGAAAACGACTAACCAGCCGAGAATCATAGCCATGCCGCCGGTCGGCGCGGCAAACGGAAAGAGCCGCGCGCCCCACAGGGTCAGAAAAGTCACATCGGCGGAAAAGAGGGTCGTTCCGGCGGCGAGAATGATCGCTGCGGCCAGCCACAGCCGCGCATTGGCGCCGCCGTCGCGCGCCCGCAATGTCAGGCCGAGCAGGGCGGCGGCATGGACGAGCAGCACGAGGGCGACGCTGGAAAGATGCGCGCCGCCCGCCATATGCGCCGCGCCTGCGGCCGCGGCGACGCCGCTTGCCCCCATCAGGCCGGCGAAGGCGTCGAGGCCGAGGCTCAATCTCTGCATTTTTTGTCTCTTCCTCCGTCTCGGGATTTCAGCGCAGGCTTTGCGAAAAGAGGAGGCCGATATTCGGAAAAGTTTCGTGCGTGATCAAGCGGTTCGGCGCGCTTTCCCAACCTCCGGCGTGACGGAACGGTCTTCGGCGAATGGACCCGCGCGGCGCGCCGGGCGGGAAATGCGGCGGCGCTTTTATCAATAGGCAAGGATTTTCGCGCCAAAATGGGCGGATTTGCAAAAGGGTTTATTCATGAAACCGACCGGCGCCAATATTGTCATCGCCATCGATCATGCATCCGTCACCGGCGGCCAGGCGAAAGTCGCGCTGGAAAGCGCGCTTGGCCTGAAACATGCCGGCTACAACCCCATCGTTTTCGCCTCGGCGGCGCCTGTCGATCCGCGTCTGGCGCAGGCGGGCGTCGAAACCATCTGCCTCGATCAGCCGGATCTTCTCGGCAATTCCTCGAAAGCCGCCGCCGCCGTGCAGGGGACGTGGAATTTCCGCGCCGAAAAAGAAATGGGCCGCCTGCTGGCGCGCTTGCCAAAAGACAATACTGTCGTTCATGTGCACGGCTGGGCCAAGGCGCTATCCGCCTCGATCGCTCGCCCGATCCGCAAATCGGGACTGCCCGCCGTCTATACGATGCACGAATATTTCATGTTCTGCCCGAACGGCGGCTTTTACAATTACCAGCAGAACCATGTCTGCAAGCTCAAGCCGCTTTCGGCCGAATGCTGGGCGACCCATTGCGATTCACGCAATTATCAGCGCAAGATCTGGCGCGGCCTGCGCCAGACGGTGATGGAGCGCGTAGCGGGCCTGCCGCAGATTTTCGGTGACTTCATCCTGATTTCGCGCTTTCAGGCGGGGGTGGTTTCCCGTCGCCTGCCGAGCGGCGCGCGCGTTCACGCCATTTCCAACCCGATCGACTGCGAGGACCTGGGGCGCAAGGAAAATCCCGCTTCCGGCGATTTTCTCTTCGTCGGCCGCATGTCGCCGGAAAAAGGCCTGTTCATTTTCGCCGAGGCCGCGCACAAGACGGGGATCTCTCCTGTCTTTGTCGGCGATGGACCGTCCGCCGAGGAAATCCGGGAAAAATATCCAGAGGCCCGCCTCCTGGGCTGGAAATCGCCGGCGGAAGTGAAACAGCTGATGCGCGAGGCGCGCGCCCTGGTCTTCCCGTCCCTGTGGTTCGAAGGCCAGCCTTTGACGGTGCTGGAAGCCAAGGCCATGGGGACGCCGGTCATCGTGTCGGACGGCTGCGCTGGCCGCGAGGAAGTCGAAAACGGCGTCACCGGTTTTTGGTTCAAAAGCGCCGATTCCGACTCGCTGGCGCAAACCTTGATCCGCGCCAAGAGCGATGCGTTGATCACGGAAATGTCCAACGCGGCCTACGACCAGTTCTGGGCCGAGCCGCCGACGCTCGCGCGCCATATCGAACGGCTCGGCAAGGTCTATGTCGAAATTTTGGAGCGCCGCCGCGCCGCGGCTTAAGCGGCGAAAGCGTTCTTGTAAAAGCGCCCGTCCTTCATCACCACGCGCAGGTTCCGTTCCGGCTCGGCGATAAGGTCGATATTCCGCAACGGGTCGCCGTCGACGACGAGAAGGTCGGCGCAGGCGCCGGCTTCGATCACGCCGACCGGCGCGGGATAGGGATTCCGCGGACCGGACATTTGCAGCAGGTCGGCGTTGACGCCGGTCGCCATGCGCAAAATATCCGCCGGCGCGTACCAGCGCTTCATCTTCGCCAATTGCGCGCCCTGGCGCGCAGCGCGTTTGGCGTCGAACAGGATGTCCGTTCCCCAGGCGGTCTTTAATTCGTATTTTTGCGCCAGACCGTAGGCGCGGTCCGTGCCGCGTCCCACCATGAGCTGCTTTTCACGCTGTGGCGAGCCTTCGGGGAAGGGGATGGCGTCCTCGTCGTCGAGAAAAGGCTGGGAGCTGAGCCAGACGCCGCGATCCGCCAGGATTTGCGCTGTCTCCTCGTCCATCAACTGGCCGTGCTCGACGCAAAGCACGCCGGCGCCGACGGCGGTCCGGATGGCGCGCGGGACATAGGCGTGGACCGTGACATAGGTTCCCCAGTTTTCGGCGGCCTCGACCGCCGCGCGGAACTCGTCCTCCGTAAATTGGCTGACGTCGATGGGGTCATAGTTGGAAATGACGCCGCCGCCGGCCGCGAGCTTCAGCTGGCTCGCGCCGAGCATCAGATTTTCGCGGGCGCGGCGCAAAACTTCCGGGACGCCGTCAGCGATGGCGCCGACGCCGAAGGACTCGGCATGGGCAAGCGGCGCGGCGCGCGCGGCGGGAATTTCATAGGGCGCGCGAAAATCGCCATGGCCGCTGGTCTGCGAGATCATCGCGCCCGACGGCCAGATGCGGGGACCGGCGACGACGCCACAATCGATCGCCTGCTTGAGGCCGAAACAGGGGCCGGCCATGTCGCGTATGCTGGTGAAGCCGCGAAGCAGCAGGCGCGAAGCCTCCTGCGCCGCCACGAGATTGATGAAGCCGATGTCGGCGGTCATCAATTGATCGAGCGGCAGCGCCGCCATCGTGACATGATAATGGGCGTCGATCAGCCCCGGCGTGAGCACGCCGCCGCCGCAATCGATTTTTTCCGCGTCGATGCCGAGCGGCTTTTCCGCCGGCTCGACCGATTTGATCCTTTGGCCTTCCACCACCACACGCAGACCGTCGCGCAAATTTCTGGCGCGTCCGTCGAACAGACGCATATTGACGAAAGCGATCGGCTTATCCGGTTTCTTCTCGCGTATTTTTAGCGCGTCCGATGCGACGGAGGCGGGCGCGGCGATCCTGCCCGCGCCTCCGCGCCTCCTTCCCGCCGCCATGCGCGCGGAAAAACGCGCCATCGCCGGACTACAGCACATGCAGCCAAAGGTCGGCGCGAATTCAGGGGCGGCGTCAGTCGCAGCGAACATGGCGAAGCTCCAGTCAAGGCCCAACGTTTTTCTCGCGGAATCGTTGCGGCTTTTCCTCGACAGGAGACAGGCGCAAGATGACGCTGGCGTGAAACGCGCCTATTCGATGCGATTGTGGCGCAAAGTCACGCCCTTGTAAGGATTTGCCGCGCCCGGCAGGGCGAGGTCGCCGGAGATCACTTTTGTCTGGAACATGGCGACGATATTGGCCTTTTTGGAGCCGCGCATGTCGTTGCCGATGATGGCGCAGGGCCCGACATGGCCCTGGGTGGCGAAGCCGATGGCGTACTCATTGTCGACCAGCCTGTTGCTTTCGACCGTCACATTCTGGCGCGCGTCGAAAAAGCCGGCGAGAATGCCGAACCAGGGAGAGCCGACGACAATATTGCCGACCATGCGCACATCGCCTTCGCCCTCGCAGCCGCAGAGCCAGTTCATGCGCGGGCCGAAATCCTTGTCGGGATGGGTGACGTGGATTTTCGTCACCACATTTCCTTCGATCAGGGCGCGATCGCCATTGCCGGGTCCGACATAATTGGTGGCGGATATGCCGGCGCCGCAATCCTCGATGACATTGTTGCGAAAGGTCGCATCGCGAAAGCCGAATTCGGCGTACATGGCCTTTTCGCCGAAGGTTTTGCAGCGATTTTCGGCGACGACGACCTCCCAGCCGCCGGTGTTGCGCACGGCGGTATAGGCGCAGCGCTCGATGACATTGTTTTCGACCGTGACGGGGCCGCAATCCGCCACCCGCACGCCATTGCCGTAAAGCCCTTCGCCGCCCGAGCGGTTGTCGATGTCGGTGATGACATTATTGCTGATGCGCGAGCCGTCGTGACGTTTGGAGCGCAGGCTCCAATGATGGATGCCATTGTCGCCGCAGCGATGGATCTTGTTGGCGTCGATGGTTACGCCGGCGCAATTTTCGTCGAGGATCGCGGTTCCCGAGAGGTCGTGAAAAGTCGAGAGCCTGACCCTGCCGCCGCAGCGGCGCTGCAGGAGGCCGGTGGTCGAATTGCGGATCGTGCAATTCTCCATTTCGACCTGCGCGACATCGGTGAAAGTCAGCAGGCCGAAGGCGGTGTTGATCGGCAGATGGCCGCCATCGAAAACGATGTTTTCAAACGTGACCCGGCCGATGGCGCCGTGGTTCGAGATCATCGGGCCGGCATAGCCGAGGCGCAGGATCGAGCCGCCCTTCGCGCCGATGAGATGCGCGCCGTCCGGCAGGACGAGCTGATAGATTGTCGAGACGCCCGCCGGCAGGACATAGGGCCGGCCGCGCCGCGCCGCTTCGCTTGCGCCGGCGAGGATGGAGGAGGTGGCCGCGGCGACGGGGTCGGACTGGGCGCGGGCGACGCCGTCATAAAAGGCGGCAAACGCGGCGGCGCGCGCCAGACTGACGAAAAAGCGGCGACGATCTTGAGCAATATGCAGGTAGGTCATCGCCGCTCATTCCTGAAGAAGAAACGCGAGGCTTTCGCGTTTCAAAAATGCGGCGCTCCCTGCCATGCGGCGAGAAAGACCAGGCCGAGCAGGGCGACGACGGCGAGGCTCGGCCTGTCCTTGACCGCGAAGGCGACGGGATCGTCGTGAAGTTCGCCGCGGCCGGAAATCAGCCACATGCGCCCGGCGATCAGGAAAAGCGCGGGCGGAAACGACCACAGCAGCTTGGGCGCCGCGAGATGCGCGGCGACGAAGGCTTCCTGGGTCAGATAAAGCACGAAGACCAGGATGGATGCGACCAGCGACGCCATGCCGAGGCCGAAAACGAAGGATTCGTCGGCGGTCGAATAGCCGCGCACCTGCCTCTTCGCGCCGTCGGCGGCGGCGCGCGCGATTTCGGTGTGGCGCTTGGCGAGAGACAGCGAGACGAACAGGAACATGGAAAAAGTCAGGAGCCAGGGTGAAATCGGCGCGCCCGCCGCAAGGCAGCCGATGACCAGGCGCCAGGTGAACAGACCGGCGAGCAACGTGACGTCGACGAGCGGAACGCGCTTCAGCGCCAGGGAATAGAGCAGCGTGCCGACGAGATAGATGAAAATTCCGGCCGCAATGGGCGCGCCGGCCAGGGCGGCAAAGACGAAGCCGAGCGCCAATCCGCCGGCCGCCATGGCGAGACCATAGGGAATCGGCAGAGCGCCGGAAGCGAGCGGACGCTGGCGCTTGGTCCAGTGACGGCGGTCGTCCTCTATGTCGATCAGGTCGTTGACGACATAAGTGGCGGAAGCGACGAGGCAGAGGGAGATGAAAGCGAGCAGCGCGGATTTGAACGCGGCGGCGTCGCCGATCATGCCGGAGAGCACCAGCGGCACGACGATCAAGGCGTTTTTCGCCCATTGATGGGGCCGCAGCAATTTCCAGGCGGCGCGCAACCGGCTTTGGCGCGGGAGCACAGCCAACGGCTCGCCGATCTCAAAGACGGCGCGGAGCGTCGAAGGCGCGGCGTTGACGACGATCATGCCCTTGGCGGCGCGCCAGAGCGGCAGGTCGGCGCGGCTGTCGCCGGCATAGACAAAGCCTTGCGGGAAAAGGCGCGCGAGAGCGGCCAATTTGACCTCGCCCTTGAGGTTGACGGCGCCGTCGCTCGCCAGCACGCGATCGATGAAAGGAAAGCGCGCGGCCACGCGCGTCGCCAGTTCGCGGTCGGAAGCGGTGGCGAGAACGACTTCGCGGCCGTCCTCTTTGGCTTCGATCGCCAGAGCCGCAAGATCTTCATTGGCCGGGGCGAGCGCCGCGTCGATTTCGGTCCGGCGCGCGAGCTCCGCCTTGAGCCGCGCCCGTCCGAAGGCCAGCCAGTAGAGCAGGACGAAAATCCGCCAGGGGGCTGAGCGCAGGTAGGCGAGGACCGTTTCCCACAAGAGATCGGTGCGCAGCAAGGCGCCGTCGAGGTCGAGCACCAGCGGCGGGAGTTGTTTCTCCGGCGTGTTTTGTGTGCGGGCGGCGGCCAAGGACGACGACATCGTGACGTTCCTACGGAAAGCGTCTGGCGACGCAGGCGCGAATGCAACGCGCACTGAAACATGACAGGGTTTTCGCCCGGATGGATAATATCGGTTCAAGTTTAAGCATTGGTTTTAACCGCCTTGCGGGGGCGTCCTATTCACCTCTTCTTGGCGCCGGCCCGGCTGACTTAGA
>CAYRNB010000057.1:0-19671 GCA_964425315.1 uncultured Rhodoblastus sp. | reverse complement strand
GTCCGGCTGGACCTTCGCGCCAGTTCGATCAGATCGTCGCGCAATCCCTGTTGGCCAGCCGGGTCGAGCGCGGCGAAGGCTTTCAGCGTCGGGCCATAGTAGGTCCTGAAGAAATCGACGAAATGCTCGGCCGAACGATAGCGGAAAACGTAATGCCGCGGCGTGATCTCGATCGAAGCGGCGAAGGGGCCGAACAATTGGCCGAGGCGCTCCCTCGTCCCCCACAGGGCGGGCGATTTCGCGCCGGCTGGCGGCGGCAGATATTGGCCGAGAATTTTGAAAATCTGGCCGATGAAGCCCGCCGGAGTCCAGTTGGCCAGGCCGATCTTGCCGCCGGGCTTGCAGACGCGCGCCATTTCCGTCGCCGCCTTGTCCTGGTCCGGCGTGAACATCACGCCGAAGGTCGAAAGAACCGCGTCGAAGCTATTGTCGGCGAAGGGCAGGGCCTCGGCGTCGGCCTCGCGGAAGTCGATGGAAAAGCCGTCGGCGGCGGCGCGCATGCGGCCGCGCTCCAGCAATTGCGGCACATAATCGGTCGATGTCACCTCGCACCAGCGCCGCGCCGCCGCGAGGGTTGCGTTGCCATTGCCGGCGGCGACATCGAGCACGCGCTGGCCGGCGCGCACATCGACGGTCTCGCATAATTGCTCGCCGACGATCTGGATGGTCGCGCCGATCAGGCCGTAATCGCCCGACGACCAGGCGGCGCGCTGGCGGGTTTTCAGCTCCTCAAGCGCGGGCGGCGCAGGCGGCTGACTTTGACGGGTGGTTTCGGCGGTTGTAAACATGGCTGTTCTCCATTCAATCTTTTGGTCGCGCTCAGGCGTCAGCGGCGTTTCGACTTCGCCTCGCGCGGCCGATAGGTCTCCGTCTTAAGGGGGCGGCATGGGGACGAACGTGGCGGGGGGCGTGGAAAAAGCCGTGGAAACCGACCAGCGCGGCGGCGCCGGACGCATCGGCCTGCGCTTGCTCGGCCCCATGGCGGCTGTCCGCGACGGGGCCGCCGTGTCCCTTCCGGCCTCGCGCAAGGCGCGCGCGCTCATCGCCTATCTCGCCCTTTCGCCGCGCCCCGTGGCGCGCGCCCATCTGTGCGAACTGCTGTGGGACGTTCCCGACGATCCGCGCGGCGAATTGCGCTGGTGCCTGAGCAAGATCAGGGGCGTTTTGGACGCGCCGGGCCGGCCGAGGGTGGAGACGCAGGGCGATTCCGTGCGGCTCGATCTTTTCGATTGTTTCGTCGACGCCAGCGAAATCGCCCGCGCGGCGCAGGAGGGTTTCGACAGGCTGGATCTGGAACGGCTGCGCGCGCTCGCCGCTCTCTACGACGGCGATTTTCTCGACGGACTGGAAATCGCCCGCAGTCCCGCTTTTTATGGCTGGCTCGTCGCGCAAAGGCGGCGTTTCCGCGAGGCCCGCGTGGCTCTGTTGGAGCAGATCGCCGCCAGGGTCGGCGACGGCGAGCTTTTCGCAATTCTCGATCAATGGCTCGAACTGTCGCCTTTCGACCGCCAGGCGCATGTCCTGCTGTTGCAGGCGCTGGCGCGGCACGGCCGCTTGCGCGAGGCAGAGGAACATCTGGCGGCGACCGCCCGGCTCTACGAAGCGGAGGGCCTCGACGCCGCCGAGATTCATGGATTTTGGCGGGCGGCGCGGGCGCAGGCGCAAGTTTCGTCCCACGCTGAGGCCGCTGCGCTTTCGCCATTGGCGGGCGGCGCGCCGGCGATGCCTGATTTGGCGGCGCCGCGCCGGGCCTCCGTCGCGGTGACGCCGTTTTTCGTCGCCGAAGCCGAAACCTCAGGTCACAGCGCCGCCGATGGTCTCGTCCACGATGTCATCACCCGGCTCGCCAAATTGCGGAGCCTGTTCGTCATCGCGCAGGGCACGGTTTTCGCCCTCAACGAAAGGGGCGTCGGGCCGGACGAGGCCGGCCGGCGGCTAGGCGTGGATTATGTCGTCAGCGGCCGGCTTGCGGGCCGCGGCGGGCGGCTTTCCCTGACGGTCGAACTCGCCGAAACTCGCAGCGCGCGGATCATATGGACGGAAGTCTTCGACGCGAAGCGGGGCGACGCCCTGGTGGTCCTCGATGAAATCGGCGACCGGATCGTTGCTTCAATCGCCAGCGAGATCGAGACGATCGAACGCAATCGCGCGCTGCTGAAGCCGCCGAATTCGTTGGACGCCTGGGAGGCGCTTCACCGGGGCCTGTGGCACATGTACCGCTTCAATCGCGCCGACAACGATCAGGCCCAGCATTTTTTCGAAAGGGCGACGCGCCTCGATCCGACGTTTGCACGCGCCTACGCCGGACTCTCCTTCACCCATTTCCAGAGGGCCTTTCAGGGCTGGGCGCCGCTTGAGGCCGAAAGCGCCCTGGCATATGAGGCCGCCGGTCAAAGCCTGATGGCCGACGAGAGCGATCCTTCCGCCCACTGGGCCATGGGCCGCGCGCTCTGGCTGCGCGACCGCAACGATCAATCTGTCGCGGAACTGGAAAGGGCGGTCGACCTCAGCCCGAATTTCGCCCTCGGCCATTACACTTTGGCCTTCGTCCACGCCCAGGCGGGCGATCCGACGGCGGCCGTCGATTATTCCGAACATGCGCGCCGCCTCAGCCCCTTCGATCCGCTGCTTTTCGGCATGCTCGGCGCGCGCGCCATGGCGCTGGTGCGGCTCGGGCGTTACGAAGAGGCGGCGGACTGCGCGGTCAAGGCGGCGGCGCGGCCCAACGCCCACGCCCATATCGTCGCCATCGCCGCCTATTGCCTGGCGCTGGCGGGCCGGCCGGAGGAAGGGCGCGTCTGCCTCGCCAAGGTCCGGCTGACGCTGCCAGGCTATGGCGCCGACGAATTTTTGGCGCGCTTTCGCTTCCCGCCCGAAGCGCAGGCCCTGTTCCGCAAAGCGGCGAAAAGCCTGGGATAGGTGAGGTCGTCGGCGCACGAAAAAATCCCGGCGGGCGGGCCGCCGGGATTTTTGTCAGAGCAAGTCAGGCTCCCACGCCCTTGGTTTGGAGCGCCGCGGCGATCTCGTCCATGATCGCCGGATCGTCGATGGTCGCCGGCATGGTCCAGGGATCGTGATCGGCGATCTTCTTCATCGTGCCGCGAAGAATCTTGCCGGAACGCGTTTTCGGCAGGCGGGCCACGGTAATGGCGATCTTGAACGCCGCTACCGGTCCGATCTTTTCGCGCACCAGGCCGACCAGCTCCTTCTCGATGTCGAGCGGCGAGCGCGTCACGCCCGATTTCAGCACGACAAAGCCGCAGGGCTGCTCGCCTTTCAGCTCGTCCTTGACGCCGATGACGGCGCATTCGGCGACGGCCGGATGCGAGGCGAGCACTTCCTCCATGCCGCCGGTCGAGAGCCTGTGGCCGGCGACATTGATGATGTCGTCGGTGCGGCCCATGATGTAGATATAGCCGTCCTCGTCGAAAAAGCCGGCGTCGGCGGTTTTGTAATAGCCGGGAAATTCCTCGAGATAGGATTCCCGCATGCGGTCGTCCTGCTGCCAAAGGGTCGGCAGGCAGCCGGGAGGCAGCGGCAGCTTGACCACGATCGAGCCCATTTTGCCGGTCTCGACCGGATGGGCCGCCTCATCGACGACGTAGAGATCGTAGCCGGGCATGGGCACCGTCGGCGAGCCGCGCTTGACCGGCAGCGCCCCGAGGCCGACCGGATTGCCGGCGATGGCCCAGGCGGTTTCCGTCTGCCACCAATGGTCGATCACAGGCACGCCGAGAACGTTCTCGGCCCAGGCGAGCGTGTCCGGATCGGCGCGCTCGCCGGCCAGGAACAGGGTGCGGAAGCTCTTCTTGATATTGTATTTTTTCAGATGTTCGGCGTTCGGGTCCTCCTTGCGCACGGCGCGGAAGGCGGTCGGCGCGGTGAAGAGGGCGACGACGTTATGTTCCTCGATCATGCGCCAGAAGGCGCCGGCGTCAGGCGTGCCGACCGGCTTGCCTTCATAGACGATGGTCGTCGCGCCATGCAGCAGCGGCCCGTAAATGATGTAGGAATGGCCGACCACCCAGCCGACGTCGGACGCCGCCCAATAGACTTCGCCCGGATCGACGTCGTAAAAATTCTTCATTGTCCATTTCAGCGCCACGGCATGGCCGCCATTGTCGCGCACCACGCCCTTGGGGCGGCCGGTGGTGCCGGAGGTGTAAAGGATGTAGAGCGGGTCGGTCGCCTGCATTTCCTCGGGCTCGACCGTGCGGCCGGCGGCGCGCGCCGCATCGACCAGAGACGCCCAGTCGAGGTCGCGACCCTCGATCATCGTCGCCTTCTCCTGCGGCCTTTGCAGCAGCAAGACCTTTTCCGGCTTGGCGCTGGCGATCTCGATCGCCTCGTCGAGGAGCGGCTTGTATTTGACCACGCGATTGGGCTCGATGCCGCAGGACGCGGTCAGAATGATTTTCGGCGCGCAATCGTTGATGCGGGTCGCCAGTTCCTTTGCGGCGAAGCCGCCGAAGACCACGGAATGAATGGCGCCGATGCGGGCGCAAGCGAGCACGCCGGTCACCGCTTCGGGGATCATCGGCATATAGAGCAGAACGCGGTCGCCCTTGTTCACGCCGAGATCGCGCAGGACGGAAGCGACGGCGTTCACCTCGGCCAGAAGCTCTTCGTATGTATAGGTCCGCTTGGTTGCGGTGACGGGGCTATCATAGATCAGCGCCGGCTGCTTGGCGCGGCCGCCTTTCACATGACGGTCGATGGCGTTGTAGCAGGTGTTGAGCGTCGCGTCGGGAAACCAGCGGCCGTAGACCCCGGCCTGCGCGTCGAAGATTTTGGTCGGCGGCTTGATCCAATCGATTTCCTTGGCGGCCTCCGCCCAAAAAGCTTGGGGGTCAGACTTCCAGGAATTGTATACGTCGTAATAACGGCTCGCCATTCCACTCCTCCCACAGTTTTCGCGCCGGACAGTTTTTTTGTTCCAGCGTTTCCGATTTTGAGCGCAAAGTGCGCCCGCGCGGCGAATAAGTCCAGAATGGAGCGTTTAATCCTTTGGCTAATAGCAATTTTGTGCATTGGCCGAATTTTAACGCAAGCAATGCGAAAAGGAGGGAAACAAACAGGAGTTCGCCTTGTCTTTGCCGCGCCGAGCCGATTTTCTCCGCAGGGCCACATGGCTCGACGCCGACCGCGCCCGCGCCTATGTCCGGCTTCTGGCCCTCGGCCAGATCATCGTGGTGCTTGGCATGATATTGACCTCCGCCGGCGGCCTCGATCTTCGTGGCGAACCGCTGGGGACGGATTTCGTCAGTTTCTGGACTGCGGCGCGGCTCGCTTTCGCCGGCGCCCCGGCCGAAGCCTATCAGCCGGCCGCCCATTATGCTGCGGAACTCAGCCTTTTCGGCGGCCATTTCAACTGGTACGCCTTTTTCTATCCGCCGGTCTTTCTGCTCTATTGCCTGCCGCTGGCGCTCGCGCCCTATTTCGTCGCGCTGGCTGGCTGGCTCGCGGCGACCGGCTACGGCTATTTCGAGGCGGTGCGCCGGATGGGGGCCGGCCGCGTCGGCGCCTTGCCGATCCTGGCCTTTCCGGCGGTGTTCATCACCATCGGCCACGGCCAGAACGCGCTTCTGTCGACGGCGCTCTTCGGCGCCGGCGTTCTTTGCCTCGGAGCGCGGCCATGGCTTGCCGGCGTTTTCTTCGGCGCCCTGTGCTACAAGCCGCAGCTTGCCGTACTCCTGCCGCTCGGGCTCCTCGCGACGGGGCGCTGGCGCTCTCTCGCCGCCATGGTGGCGACGGCCCTGGCGCTCGCCGCGTTGTCGTTCGGCGTCTTCGGCGAGGCGACCTGGCGCGCCTTCCTCGCCGAGGCGCCGCTCGCCCGCGCCACATTGGAGCAGGGCCTGGTCGATCCGGCGAAGTTCCAGAGCGTTTTCGCCGCTGTCCGCGTACTCGGCGGCGGCGTGACCCTGGCCTATGCCTGCCAGGCGGCGGTGGCCGTTCCAGTGGCGATCGCGCTCGTCGTCGCCCTGCGTCGGTCCGGCGACCCGCTGGCGCAGGGGGCGCTCATCGCCGCCGCCGCGCCGCTCGCCACACCGTTCGTGCTGGATTACGACCTGACGCTTCTCGCATTGCCACTCGCCTTTCTGCTGGCGCGGGCGCAAGCGACGAAATTCCTTGCTTTTGAAAAAATCGTCCTTTTCGCCGCCTATCTTCTGCCGGCCGTGGCGCGGCCGCTCGGCCAGCACCTGCATTTGCCGATCTCGCCCGCCATCGTTCTCCTGCTCTTCGCCGTGCTGGCGCGCCGCGTCCTGGCGGAGAGAAGCGGCCCGGTCGCCGCGCAGGAGGCGGCGCCGCAAAACAAAACCGCCGGAGCTTTCGTCCCGGCGGTTTGATACGGATCCATGCGAAAACTAATGCACCATTTCCTTCGCCGCGCCTTGGCGCAATTTGACGATTTCGTCCTTGATCTGCAATTTGCGTCGCTTTAGCTCATGTACCTTGAGTTCGTCGACCGCGGGGTGGAGTTCTTCCTTCTCGATTTCCCGTTCCAGCGCCATATGGCGACGTTCGAGTTCGGCGAGATGGCTTTGCAGGGACATGCGCAACTCCTATCGGTGCTTTAACGACAGGATTGTGACACGATCGCTGGAAGCCGCAAGAGGGAATTTTAGGAAATTGTAGAGGACCTAACCCATTGTGAACGCCGCAAGGTAAGCGATTTACGATCTTTGGCGTGTTGCGCTGCGACATCTTGCCCTAAGGGCGCGGGCGGACGTAATATCAGTCGCCTTTGCGTTTGACGAGGTGGGGCGAAAGCGCAGGCGACAAGGGTGAAAAAGGGCTTGGGAATCAATCGCCGCCCGACCGGTCGGCGCAGGCGCGACGGGCGATTTTCATTGCTCCATGTTATGTTGCTCTGTGTTATAAGGTCTTCCCTGGGCGCGGCTCGCGCCGGGGCAGCTTTGGCCGGCGGCTTTCGATGATCAAGGAACTGAGCGAACAGGAGCGGGCCGAATTCGCCGTTGAAGTTGAGCGCCTGCGGCAGGAACACCGCGATCTCGACGCGGCGATCGAGGCTTTGACGGCGGTCGGCGCCAACGACCGGCTGCAATTGCAGCGACTGAAAAAGCGCAAACTGCTGCTGCGCGACCGCATTTCCTTTCTCGAAGACTCCTTGACCCCGGACATTATCGCCTGAGGCTGCTCTCCGTGGCCTTCGGGCGGCGGGAAATCAGCCGAAAACCGCGCGCAAGCGGGCGAGCTGCTCCTCGACGGGGCTCGCCGGCGGCGCGGCGGGAGCCGAATTGGGATCGAGATAGAGCAATTGGTCGAGATGGACGATGCGCGCCTGCAGCCGCAAGGACTCGCAAACGAGATCGCGCAGAGTCTGCGGCAGGCGCGCGAAAACTTCCGGCGCGGCTGCGCTGTCCTGGTGCGACAATTTGACCTTGCGCTTTTCTTCCGCCGCCTGGTCGCGCGACAATTCGCCTTCGTTGACCGCCCTCTGCAGCAGCAGCCACGAGGCGAGCTGCATCAGCCGCGTGGTGAGGCGCATGCTTTCGGCGGCATAGGCGAGCGATTCGCTGCGGGGCAGAGCCTTGGCCTCGTCACGTCCCGGGCCGTCGAGATAGGCCGCGGCCGACTCGACCAGGGTCATGCCTTCGCGGAACATGGACTTGAACGCGTCCGACGCGGCCAGACGCGCCGCGAAAAAGACGGGCGCTTCGCCCTGAGCATTGTTCGACTGACTCATGCGCCACCTTGAAAGCGCTTTGAACGCAAACATAGACCTGCCATGCGGAAAATGACCCCGCCGCAGCAAGGCTCACCATAGCGCCAATCGTGGCGCGGCGCTCATTTAATATTTCTTAAAGTTAATATGAGCCGGCGCGCGCCGCGCCTCGCCGCAACACAAAAAGAGAGCTGCGAAGGCGCAGCTCTTCAAGGCGTTATAACAGGGAGGCATAAGACAAAGGCGAGGAATTCGCCGCGTTCCCCAAAACCGGGAACGCTAAGATCTTAACCTCTAAAAAGTTAAAATGCGGTTAAGGTAAATCCGCCGTTGGAAAAAGGTCTTTGTGGCCATGGCCTTACGTCACCTCTTGGCGTGGGTCATTTCTTGAAGAAGGCGTCGGCCGCCGCCCGCGAGGCGCCTTTCCGCGCCCGCGCCGCCTCCAGGCGTTCGATTTCGGCGCGCAACAGTTGGATGCGCTCCTCCAACTCATGCACCGACAAGGTGTCGAGCGGCTCGCCCAGCACATGCTGGCTCGGCGGCTTTTTGGCGGTGAAATTTTCCTCCTCGTCCGTGCTCACCTTTCCCTCCTCGAGCGTGGCGGCAAAATGGGAAAAACGCCCCGGATTTTTGCGGAAAAGTTTGCCTTTCCGTCGCCGCCGCCTTATATTCGCGCAATTCCCGTCATGAATGGACATTTGAGGCTGGACCTCTGCCGGGCCGCAGCGCGCGAGCGCGCCCGCGGCGGGAGGCAAGCAAGATTCCAGGAGAAGAAAATGAGCAACGCCCCGCTCATGCCCAAGGCCACCGCCATCTGGCTGGTGGAAAACACCTCGCTGACTTTCGACCAGATCGCGGAATTCTGCAAATTGCATCCGCTCGAAGTCAAGGGCATCGCCGACGGCGAAGTGGGCGCCGGCATTCGCGGCCTCGACCCGATCACCTCGGGCCAGTTGACCCGCGAGGAGATCGAAAAGGGCGAGAAGGATTCCTCGCACCAGCTCAAGCTGGCGGTGTCGAAAGTGCGGCTGCCGGAGGTCAAGCGTCATCGCGGCCCGCGCTATACGCCGCTGTCGCGCCGCCAGGACCGGCCCAACGCCATTCTGTGGCTGGTGCGCAACCATCCGGAGCTCAAGGACGCCCAGATCATGCGCCTTGCCGGCACCACCAAGAATACGATCACCGCGATCCGCGACCGGACGCATTGGAATTCGGCGGCGCTGACGCCGATGGACCCGGTGACGCTTGGTCTCTGCTCGCAGATCGACCTCGATTTCGAAGTGCAGCGCGCCTCCAAGGACCGCCCGGTGGTCGAGGACCATGGCCCGACCCTGGTTCCGGCCGAGCAGACGACCCAGCCCTATTATTACGAGCCTACCTCGCAGGAGGAAGTCTTCGGCGCCAGCGCGAAAAAACCGGAGCCTGCGGAAGAGGAGGAAATCGATGTCGATTCCGTCTTCGCCAAGCTCAAGGATCTGAAGACTAAGGAGTAGCATGGCGGGCATTCGCATTCTGGGGATCGATCCCGGCCTGCGCCATACCGGCTGGGGGGTGATCGAGGCGGAAGGCTCGCGCCTCGTCTTTGTCGCCTCTGGCGCCGTCCACCCGCCGACGTCCGGCGAGCTTGCGACACGGCTGCGGGCTTTGCACGAAGGGCTCGCGGCGGTGATCGCCGTCCATCGCCCCGACGAGGCGGCGGTGGAGGAGACTTTTGTCAATCGCGATCCGCAATCGGCGCTAAAACTCGGCCATGCCCGGGGGATCGCCCTGCTCGCGCCGGCCCTCGCCGGGCTCGAAGTCGCCGAATACGCCGCCAATCTGGTGAAAAAGACCGTGGTCGGGACGGGGCACGCCGAAAAGGCGCAAATCGCCATGATGGTCAGAACCTTGCTGCCGAGAGCCGAGGCGCAGGGCGCCGACGCCGCCGACGCTTTGGCCGTCGCCATCTGCCACGCCCAGCATCGCGGCGCCAGAACCAGGGCGGCTTCTCTGGCGGCGAAATAAATTCCGCTTTTGTTCGCGCCAGGCCGCGTTTCGGCTAGACTGGCGCGCGAGCGAATCGGACGGCCAGATGATCGGCAAACTCAAGGGCGTGGTGGACAGTCTGCGCGAGGATCACGTCATCCTCGATGTGCAGGGCGTCGGCTATGTGGTCACCTGCTCGGCCCGCACCCTGCAGAAACTGCCGCGCGTCGGCGAAGCGGCGGCGCTCGCCATCGAGACCCAGGTGCGGGAGGACGCGATAAGATTGTTCGGCTTTCTCTCCGACGCCGAACGCGACTGGTTCCGCCTGCTGCAGAACGTCCAGGGCGTCGGCTCGAAGGTCGCATTGGCCATTCTTTCGATCCTGTCGCCGGATGCGCTTTCTTCCGCCATCGCCTTGCAGGACAAGGCGGCGGTGGCGCGCGCGCCCGGCGTCGGGCCGAAACTGGCGGCGCGCATCATCGCCGAATTGAAGGACAAGGTTTCGGCGTTCGCCGCGGTCGATTCCGCCGCCGCCAGCCTCGCCGACGTTGAGCCGGCGAACGGCGCCGCCTCGCCGGCGCAGGAGGCGATTTCGGCTCTGGTCAATCTCGGCTACGCTCGCCCGCAGGCCGCGACCGCCATCGCCGCCAGCGTCAGGGCGCTCGGCGACGCGGCGGAAACCGCCGCCCTGATCCGGCGGGGACTTAAGGAGTTGGCGCAATGAAGGCGCAGGGCGCTCTGCTCAGTCCGCAAAAGCGCGAGGACGACGCGGAACCTTCGATCCGTCCGCTGACGCTCGACGATTTCACCGGCCAGGAGGCGGCGCGGAAAAATCTCAAAGTCTTCATCGAGGCGGCGAAGACAAGGCGAGACGCGCTCGACCATGTGCTGTTCGTCGGCCCGCCCGGCCTGGGCAAGACCACGCTGGCGCAAATCGTCGCGCGCGAGCTTGGGGTCAATTTCCGCTCGACGTCCGGCCCGGTCATCGCCAAGGCCGGCGACCTCGCCGCGCAACTCACCAATCTCGAAGAGCGCGACGTGCTCTTTATCGATGAAATTCACCGGCTCAATCCGGCGGTCGAGGAAGTCCTTTATCCGGCCATGGAGGATTTCCAGCTCGATCTCATCATTGGCGAAGGCCCGGCGGCGCGTTCGGTCAAGATCGATCTCGCCAAATTCACCCTGATCGGCGCCACCACCCGCGCCGGCCTCCTGACCACGCCTTTGCGCGACCGTTTCGGCATTCCGGTGCGCATGAATTTTTACACGGTCGAGGAATTGCAATCGATCGTTTTTCGCGGCGCGCGGGTGATGAACTGCCCGATGAGCGAGGACGGGGCGAACGAGATCGCCAGGCGCTCGCGCGGCACGCCGCGCATCGCCGGGCGGCTTTTGCGCCGGGTGCGCGATTTCGCCCTGGTGGGCGGCGACGCTTCCGTCACCCGCGCCGTGGCTGACAGGGCGTTAAAACTTCTCGATGTCGACGCAAAGGGCCTCGACCAGATGGACCGGCGCTATCTCGACCTCGTGGCGCAGACTTTCGGTGGCGGCCCGGTGGGGATCGAGACCATCGCCGCGGCCTTGTCGGAGCCGCGCGACGCCATCGAGGACATTATCGAGCCTTATCTTCTCCAACAGGGTTTTCTCAACCGCACCCCGCGCGGAAGGATGCTGACGGCTCAGGCGTTCAAGCACTTAGGGCTAGTCGCGCCGGCGCAGCCGCCGCAATACGGGCTTTTCGGCGAGGACGAGGATTGAGCGAAGATACGCTGGAAATCACGCCTGCCCGCGGCGCCTTCGGCGCCGGCCGCCATCTCTTCCCCGTCCGCGTCTATTATGAAGACACGGATTTTTCCGGCATCGTCTATCACGCCAATTTTCTGCGCTTCATCGAGCGCGCCCGCACCGAAATGCTGCGCGAACTCGACGTCCATCAGGGCGAAATCCATGCCGGCGAGCGCATATTTTTCGTGGTCTCGCGCATGACTCTCGAATTCATGCGTCCCGCGCGCATGGACGATCTTCTGACGGTCGAAACCAGGGTGGCGAAGATCGGCGCGGCGACGCTCCAGCTTGAGCAGGATGTCCTGCGCGATGCGGAAGCGCTTTTTTCCGCCCGCGTCCTGATCGCCGCCGTGTCGAACGGCAAAGCCTGCCGCATGCCGCGCGAAATCCGCGACAAACTGGCGGCGGCGGGTGATTCCTGATCTTGCTGAAGCTTGGCGCTTCTCGCCGTTGCGGCGCCCGCTTTCGGATGGCCACATGCAACCGGCCGCCTTTTCGTAACCCTTCGTTAACGGTAAGCGGCGCTTAACTGGAATAGGCGAATTGGCAGGCTTTTTGCCTGCTTGAAGCCGCAGAAATGACCGATTTGCACGGCAAATGCTAGGCCCGCCTGAGAAAAAGGCCGCGTCGCCGGATCCGTTGGGAAAAATGAGATGCACCAAATCGCCTCTGCCTCGCTCGCCGCGCCGGAAGGCTCTGTTTTCGCAATGTTCTGGACCGCCAGCTTCGTCGTCAAGCTGGTGATGATCGGGCTTCTGCTCGCCTCGGTCTGGTGTTGGGCGATCATTATCAACAAAACGATGCTCATTCGCCGCGCCCGCGCGGCGATCGAGGATTTCGAAAGCACCTTCTGGTCCGGCAATTCGCTCGAAGACCTTTATCAGTCGCTCGCGGCGCGACCGACCATGGCCACGGCCTCGCTTTTCGTCGCCGCCATGCGCGAATGGAAGCGCTCGTTCCAGAACGCCCACGCCTCTTTCGTCGGGCTGCAATCGCGCATCGAAAAGGTTTTGGACGTCTCCATCGCCCGCGAGGTTGAAAAGCTCGAAGCCAATCTGCTCGTGCTCGCCACCGTCGCTTCTTCCGGACCCTTCGTCGGCCTGTTCGGCACGGTCTGGGGCATTATGACCTCGTTCCGCGCCATCGCCGCATCGAAGAACACGTCGCTCGCCGTGGTGGCGCCGGGCATAGCCGAAGCCCTGCTCGCCACGGCGCTCGGCCTTTTCGCCGCCATTCCGGCGCTGATCGCCTATAACAAGCTTTCCGGCGACGTGGCCAAGACCCAGGCGCGGATGGAAAGTTTCGCCGACGAATTTTCCGCCATCCTGTCGCGCCAGATCGACCAGCACGCCGGCTCGCGCAACGCGGCGTGACCCGAATTCTTGCAGGTCGGGACCTGCGAGAATGAGTTAGCCGCGAATGCGGCCAGCAGGGCGTCTTTTAAGACGCCCGTCTGCGGACGGCCTACTGGCTGATGCGAGGGATTTTCGGCCGCGCCGCGTCGCGGACGGCCAACCAGGAAAAAGGATAGATCGCGACATGGGCATGGCGGTTTCCGGGGGCGGAATGGGCGGCAGGCGCCGGCGCGGCGTGCCGCGCTATCGCGCCATGGCCGACATCAATATGACGCCTTTTATCGACGTCATGCTGGTGCTGCTCATCATCTTCATGGTCGCCGCGCCGCTTCTGACCGCCGGCGTGCCGATCGACCTGCCCGCCACCAAGGCGGGACAGTTGAACGTCGACAAGAAGCCGATCGCCATCTCCATCGACGATAAGGGCGACATCTATCTGATGAATCGGAAGGTCGAGGCCTCGGCGCTTATCGACGGCGTCAAGGCGAAGGCCAAGGACGGCGTGAACGAGCGCATCTATGTGCGCGCTTCGAAAACCGTGGCCTATGGCCGCGTGGCGGAAGTCATGTCCGATCTTTCCGCCGCGGGCTTCGCCAAGGTCGCTCTTGTGACCGACCGGGAGACGAACTGAGCGGATGCGACGGTGAAATTTTCGCGCTCCGAACCGGGTTTGGCCATTTCGGCGGCGATCCATTTCGGATTGCTGGCGGCGATGCTCGTCTATATGTCCCGCGCGCCCAAATTCGACGCGCAGGAGGCGGTTCCGGTCGATATGATCACCGACGCCCAGTTCAGCCAGATCATGAAAGGCGAGAAACACGCCAAGGTCGCGACCGGCAAGCCGCGCGTCGACCGGGTCGCCGAGGTCGTGGAGCACAAGCCGACGCCGGCGACGCCCAAGGCCAAGCGCGACGTTCAGGCGCCGCCCTCGCCGCTGAAACGGGAAAAGAAGCCGTCCCAGGCCGAGGAAGACCACAAGCCCGATCCCAAGGTCCCGGTTCCGCCGCCGCGCCCAGCGCCGCCGCCGGTCAAGGCGCAGCCGAAGCACGAAAAGCCGCCGGAAAAAAAGGCCGCCGTTCTGCCGGCGCATCCGCCGCCGCCGCCGCCCAGGCCGCACAAACGCCATAAGCCGAAACCGCTCAAGCTCGACCAGGTCGCGAAGCTGCTTCGCGAGATCAAGGACAAACCGGTCCATCATCGCCGGGCCTCCGGCGAGGAAAGCCATCGGCGCCTTAGCAAGCCCAACCTCGACGAAATCGCCCGCATGCTCAGCCACGAGGCGCCGCAGGCGCGCGGCTCTTCGGGACGCCATCTGAACAAGGTGGCTTCGCTCGGCGCCCCCAACGCCTCGGCGGCGCGCATGTCGCCGTCGCTTTCCGACGCATTGAACGGCCTGCTGCAGGAGCAGTACCGGCAGTGCTGGAGCTACCTCAATTTTTCCAACGGGCCCAAATATGTCGCCAAGATTCACGTCTCCTTCCTGCCCGACGGCTCGCTCGCCAGCGAGCCGGTCCTGATCAATCCGCCGAACGACGAAACGGGGCGCATGCTCGCCGACAGCGCCTTGCGCGCCGTGCAACGCTGCAATCCGTTGAAAATTCCCGCCAAATTCCAGCCCTATTATCAGCAATGGAAGGACTGGGTCGTCGGGTTCGACCCCGACACGTTGAACTAGCTTACCGCCAGCCGACGCTCCCCCGGCCGGCGCCCAATGTCAGGAAAAGACCATGGCCTATGAACCCACCCGCCGCTCCGCCGCCGCCCTTTTGGGCGGACTCGCCCTCAGCCCGCTCATCGCCCGGCCGGCTTTGAGCGCGCGTTATCTCAGCGTAAGCGGCGGCGCCTTCAAGCCGATCAATGTCGCCATCACGCCCTTCGCCGGCGACGGCGGTTCGGCGCTCGTGTCGATCATCGTCAATAATTTCAAGCGCTCGGTCTTCATCAATCCGATCGATTCCGGCGCCCTCGGCGGCGCGGTCAACCCGGACGCCGCGCCGGATATGGCCGGATTCCGCGCCGCCAACGCCCAATACGTCGTCACCGGCCGTTCCGGCCAGGGCCCCGACGGAAGGCTGAAAAGCGAATTCCGCCTGTGGGACGTCAATGGCGGCGTCCAGGCCGCCGGCCAGCAATATGTCACCGACCCGAATAACGCCCGCCGTGTCGCCCATATCATTTCCGACGCCATTTTCACCAAGGTCACCGGCGAAAAGGGCTTTTTCGACACGCGCATCGCCTTTGTCGACGAGACGGGCCCCAAGCAGAACCGCCGCAAGCGGCTGGCGATCATGGACCAGGACGGTCACAATGTTCGCTTTCTCACCCGTGGCGACACGCTGGTGGTGACGCCGCGCTTCGCGCCGAACGCCCAGGAACTGACCTATATGTCGTTCGGCGACATGGACCCCAGGGTTTATCTGCTCAACATCGACACCGGCCAGCGCGAAGTGGTCGGCAAATTCCCCGGCATGACTTTTTCTCCGCGCTTCTCTCCCGACGGCCAGCGCGTCGTCATGTCGCTGGAGCAGGGCGGCTCCGCCAATCTCTATTCCATGGATTTGCGGACGCGCACCACGACGCGTCTCACCGACTCGAACGCGATCGACACCTCGCCCTGTTATGCGCCGGACGGCTCCCGGATCTGCTTCGAATCCGATCGCGGCGGCTCGCAGCAGATTTACGTCATGAGCGCCAACGGCGGCCCGGCCAATCGCATTTCCTTCGGCGAGGGACGCTATTCCGAGCCCGTATGGTCGCCCAAGGGCGATTACATCGCTTTCACCCGCATGTCCGCCAATAAATTCGGCATTGGCGTGATGAAGCCCGACGGGTCGGGTCAACGCATATTGACCGAAGGCTTCCACAACGAGGGGCCGACCTGGGCGCCCAATGGCCTCTTTGTGATGTTCTTCAGCAACGCCAGCGGCGAAGGCCCGAAACTGCGCATGGCCGACATATTCGGCCGGGCCGAATTTCCGGTGCCGACGCCGGATTACGCCTCCGATCCGTCCTGGAGTCCGCTGCTCGGCTAAAAAGAAACGGGGTCGCCATAAATACCCCGCCATTGCCGCAATCTAGCCATGAAGCCTTTGTTAACCATGGCCGCAATTCGGCAAAGGCCACGCGATTTTCTAACCGTTCGTCAAGGTTACGAGAACCTTCGTTTAACCATCGAGGACTAGGACTGAGGGCTAAGCCGGCCGTCAGTCAAAGGAGCGTTCCGGATGAAATGTCTTGGCTCGAAACACGGATTGAAATTCGCCGTCCTCTTGGCCGCGGCCCTCGCTCTCGGCGCCTGCGCCAAGAGCCCGACCGACCTCGACGCGCTCAATACAAGCGGCGGGGCCGGCGCCGCCACGCCCGGCTCGCAACGCGACTTCGTCGTCAATGTCGGCGACCGGGTGTTCTTCGATAGCGACTCCTCGCAGTTGAGCGCCACCGCGCAGGCGACGCTCAACAAGCAGGCGCAATGGCTCAACCGCTACGGCAATTACGCCTTCACCATCGAAGGCCATGCCGACGAGCGCGGCACGCGCGAATACAATTTCGCCCTCGGCGCCCGGCGCGCCGCGCGCGTCAAGGCCTATCTGATCGCGCGCGGCGTCGCCGCCTCGCGCATCAGGACGATTTCCTTCGGCAAGGAGCGCCCGGTCGCGACCTGCGACGCGCCGCGCTGCTGGGCTCAGAATCGCCGCGCCGTCACGGTGCTTGGCGGCGGCCAGAGCTGATCCGGAGCGCGTGAAGGCGATTTTTCCAACTCCGGCGCCCCTGACGCCGGAGTTTTTGCTTTGGGCGGGTCCTTTGGCTCGGCCGCGGTTTTCGGCGGAAGAGCGGCATGCGCCCGAAGGAGATCCTGATCTTGCGGCGCGGCGCCGCCATTTTTTGACCTCATCGCTGCGCCATATGCTGAGAACTAGGTGATTCACGCAAAGGTTGGGGAAATTCATGGTTGAGGGGCCATCGGACAAGCGGGCTTTGGGGCAATGGCGCAAGGCTCTGTTCGCGGCTGTCGCCATGGCCGCGCTCGTCGCCGGGTCGCCGGCGGGGCGGGCGCAAAGCTACGACAGGCCGCCTGCAGACATCGGCGACCAGAGCGGGGCGCAGGCGGGCGACGCCACGGCTCAGGTCCTGCGCATCGACCGATTGGAAAGCGAAGTCCGCGACCTGAATGGCCAGGTCCAGCAATTGCAGTTCAATGTCAAAAGACTGCAGGACGCGCTGCAGAAATTCCAGATGGACGTGGATTCGCGCCTCCAGCCAAACGGACGGGGCGGTCGTCCGCAGAAGCGGACGGAGGCGCCGCAGGCCGAGCCGACGGACATTGCGCCGGCCCGGGCGGCGCAGGCCGGTCCCGTCGCCGCGCCCGCGCCGGCGGTTGCGGACGCCGCGCCGATCGGTTCGGTCGAACAGCGCCACGATGCGTTCAATCCCGCGCTCAATCCCGGCGCTCCCGGCGATCCTCTGCCGCTCGGCTCGCCCGATTCGGCCAGCAAGCCGCTCGACATCATGCCGCCCAGCCTGCGCAATCAGGCAGCCGCGCCGGCGCCGGCGCCTGCGCATGCCGCGGCCGTCACCGCCGCGCTTCAGCCCAATCCGGCCCCCGCTTCGCCGTCGGCCTCGCTCTCGCCCGTCCAGTCGCCCGACGCCGATTTCCGGGCGGCTGAGGATAAATTGCGGGCGCGGGATTACGGTGGCGCGCAACAGGGCTTTGCCGCCTTTCTGCAGAAATATCCGCACAGCCCTCTGGCGCCCGAGGCGATCTACCATCTGGGCGACAGTTTCTACTACCGCGGCCGCCATCGCGAGGCGGCGGAGCAATATCTGAAAATCGCCTCCAGATATTCCAAGAGCTCGGTCGCCCCCAACGCCATGGTCAAGCTTGGCGTCTCCCTCAACGCTTTGGGCGCGAAGGAGCAGGCCTGCGAGTTCTTCTCGGAAATGCCGCGCAAATATCCCCATGCCCCGAAGGCGGACAAGCAGGCGGCGGCGCGCGAAGCGAAAAAGGCGTCCTGCTGAATTGTGAATCCGGAGCTTGACGCCGCGCGCCTGTTCGCAGATTTCGAAAAATTCCCCGGCCTGCTGCTGGCGGTTTCCGGCGGGCCGGATTCCCTCGCCCTGATGCTGCTGGCGGCGCAATGGCGCGATTCCGGCGCCAAGGTTCCGCTTTTTGTCGCCACGGTCGATCACGGCCTGCGGCCCGATTCCGCGGCCGAAGCGGAAAAGGTCGGGCAATGGGCGCGCGCGTGTGGTTTTGAGCATGTCATTCTGACCTGGCGCGGCGAAAAACCGCAAACGGCGATCCAGGAGCGCGCCCGCGAGGCGCGCTACGCCTTGCTCTTCGCCCATGCGGAGAAGGTCGGCGCCGGGGCCGTGGCGACAGCCCATCACGCCGACGATCAATGGGAGACGATCCTCTTTCGTTTGGCGCGCGGCAGCGGTCTCGCCGGCCTCGCCGGCATGGCGTCCGACCAGAATTTTCCCGGCGGAAGGCTGGTCCGCCCGCTTCTCAGCCTGCCAAAACAGGCGCTTGTCGATTTCTGTCGCGCGCAGCGCCATGAATTCTTCGAGGATCCGGCCAATTCCAGTCCGCTTTTCGCGCGCGCCAGGCTGAGGCGTCTCGCCGGACCGCTGCGGGACCTCGGATTTAGCCGCGAAAGGGCGCAAAAACTGGCGGAAAGGGCGCAGAAGGCCGACGAAGCGCTCGACTGGGCGGCGGCGGAAATCTTTCGCCACGCCGCAATCTCGCCCGAGGCGCATGCTTATGATCTCAGCCGGATCGAAGACGCGCCGCCTGCAATATTCGAGCGTTTCCTCGACCTGGCGCTGGCGCGCGCGGCGGGCGCGCCGTCGCGCCGCCTGGAAAGGTTGGAGGCTTTGGCGCGGCGGCTCGCCGAGGCGTTGCGCGAGGGGCGGGGCTTAAGCGCCACGCTCGCCGGCTGTTCGGTGCGTTTGAGCGCACAAAAGCGCCTGACCCTGCGGCGGGAAGGGCCACGACTCCGGGGCGGAGCCCGGGCAGGACGAAAGCGTCACGACGAAAGCGTAAAGCAATAATCGCCGCTTCCCTTGGCAAGACTTGGCCGAAAGCCTAAATTGTAACAAAAGGCGCGGCTGCGGCGCCGTGATCGACCGGCAGCTTCACTGGGGCAAGATGAATCCGAATTTCCGCAATTTCGCTCTCTGGGTGATCATCGTTCTGATCGTGGCTTCGCTGGTCCTGCTGTTCGGCAAGAACGAGACCAGCACGCCCAAGACGCAGATCACCTTCAGCCAGCTTTTGACCGACGCCGACGCCGGCCATATCCGAGACGTGACCATAGCCGGCTCGGAAATCACCGGTCATATGAACGACGGCAAGGCCTTTTCGACCTATGCGCCGTATGATCCCAGCCTGGTGAACAAGCTTTACAAGAAAAAAGTGCAGATCACCGCCAAAGCGCCTTCCGACGGCAATAGCTGGCTGGTCACCCTGTTGGTCAACGGCCTGCCGCTGATCGCCTTCATCGGCATGTGGATTTTCCTGTCCCGCCAGATGCAGGGGGCGGGCGGCAAGGCCATGGGCTTTGGCAAGTCCAAGGCCAAGCTTTTGACCGAGGCGCACGGCCGCGTGACATTCGAGGATGTCGCGGGCGTCGACGAGGCCAAGGAGGATCTGCAGGAAATTGTCGAATTCTTGCGCGATCCGCAGAAATTCCAGCGGCTCGGCGGGCGGATTCCGCGCGGCGTCCTGCTCGTCGGCCCGCCCGGCACCGGCAAGACCCTGCTCGCCCGCGCCATCGCCGGCGAGGCCAATGTGCCCTTCTTCACCATTTCCGGCTCGGATTTCGTCGAAATGTTCGTCGGCGTCGGCGCCAGCCGCGTGCGCGACATGTTCGAGCAGGC
>CAYRNB010000056.1:0-20287 GCA_964425315.1 uncultured Rhodoblastus sp. | reverse complement strand
GGCTGGATGCAGACTCTGGCGGTGTTTTTGCGCGCGCCGCGCGCTCATATGCGCAAAATGGGCGCGTTCCCGGCCTTTGCCGCCCTGTGCCATATGGCGAGTCTGACCGCCGGCCCGCTGTTCGGGCCGATTTACGCCCTGCGCCTCATCGATGATCTGCTCTATGGCGATCTTCTCGCGCCGCAATCTTTTCTTCGACTGGTTTTCGCCTCTTTAAGCCTCGCCGTCGCCATTTTCGGAGCCGTCGCTTTCGTCCTGCCCAATCTCGTCGGCATGCGACGGCGACGGCTATCGCCGTCCTGGCGCCTGCTGCTCGCGCCAATCTACCTGCTGGCCCTGAGCCTCGCCGCCTGGCGCGCCCTGGCGCAGTGGACCCTAAAACCCTTCGTCTGGACCAAGACGGCGCATGTCCCGCATCCCGTTCCGGCGGCGGCCAGCCCTCAAGCGGTTTCGGTTTTCGCAAATTTCCCCGCCAGCGCGTCGGCGATGAACGGGCGCGCATTGCCCGCGCCGTAAAGGATGCCTGAAGAGGCGAAACTATAGCACAAGGCGCAGTCAAGGCTCCCAAGACTCTCACAAGCTCAATTTGTCCCTCTCCCTCCGAGAGACCGCGCCTGCCGACGCGGACGCCGGTCGCCGGTCGCCGCTCACGCCCGATGGCGTCAGTCCTGAACGAGGCGCGTCAGATAGTCGCCATAGCCGCTCTTCTTGAGAGGTTCGGCGAGCTTTTGGAGTTGGTCCGCGGAAATCCATCCCGATTGAAAGGCGATTTCTTCCGGGCAGGCGACGCGATAGCCGGTGCGCTTTTCCAGGGTCCGCATGAATTCCGCCGCCTCGATCAGGGAGTCCGGCGTGCCGGTGTCGAGCCAGGCGAAACCACGGCCCATTTTCTCGACGCGCAATTCGCGGCGCCGCAGGTATTCGAGATTGAGGTCGGTGATCTCCAATTCGCCGCGCGGCGAGGGTTTCAGGTCGGCGGCGATGTCCGCGGCTTTTTCGTCATAGAAATAGAGGCCCGTCACCGCCCAATTCGATTGCGGATGTTTCGGCTTTTCCTCGATCGACTCCGCCCGCCCGCTCTCGTCGAAGGAAACGACGCCATAACGATGCGGATCGTGCACATGATACGCGAAGACCGTCGCGCCGCTTTCCATCGTCGCCGCGCCGCGCAGAATATTCGACAGGCCGTGGCCATAGAACAGATTGTCGCCGAGAACGAGCGCCGATTTCCTTCCGGCGACGAAAGCCGCGCCGATATGGTAGGCTTGCGCCAATCCTTCCGGCTTCGGCTGTTCGGCGTAGGAAATACTCACGCCCCATTGCCCGCCGTCGCCGAGCAGGCGCTGGAACAGAGGCAGATCCTGCGGCGTCGAAATGAGCAAAATTTCTCTTATGCCCGCGAGCATCAGCGTCGTCAGCGGATAATAAATCATCGGCTTGTCGTAAATCGGCAGGAGCTGCTTGGAAATAACCTGCGTCATCGGGTGCAGCCGCGTGCCGGCGCCGCCGGCGAGAATTATGCCCCTCATCCCGCTTTCCTCATCTTCCATATTGCAACAGGCGCGCGGTCGGCGAGCGGACGACCTGGCCTTGCGCTTTGGCGGCGATCGATCGCATGGGCTTCAGCCGAAAATCGGCGGCAGGTCGCGCAGGCGCGGATGTTTGCGATCCTTGTCGGACAAAACCATTTTCTCCGGCGCGAAGGGCCAGTCGATGGCGAGTTCGGGATCGTCCCAGGCGAGGCCGAGATCGTTCGCCGCCGAGTAATAATTGGTCACTTTGTAGATGACTTCCGTGTCCGGCGCCAAAGTGCAGAAGCCATGGGCGAAGCCAATGGGAATCAGCAATTGCCGCCAGTTCTCGGCCGAGAGTTCGACCGCGACATAGCGCCCGAAACTTTTCGAGGAGCGACGGATGTCCACGGCCACGTCGAGAATTTTTCCGCGCGTGACACGGACGAGCTTGTCCTGGGCGAAGGGCGGCGACTGGAAATGCAGGCCGCGCAAGGTTCCAACACTTGCCGAGAGCGAATGATTGTCCTGGACGAATTCGAGATCGAGGTCCGCCTCCGCGAAGGCTTTTGCGTTATAGACCTCGGAAAAAAAGCCGCGATGGTCCCCGAACTTCTTCGGCGTGACAATTTTCACCTCCGGAAGATCTGTCGGCTCGACCTGCAAACTCATTGCGCCGCCTCTTTATCCCCGATGACGCCGAGCCTTTCGCCACGATAGCGGCCCGTGCGTATGTCACGCCACCAGTCGCGGTTGTCGAGATACCATTGCACCGTCTTGCGCAGACCGGTGCCGAACGTCTCGCGCGGCCTCCAGCCGAGCTCGCGCTGGATCTTGGCGCAATCGATGGCGTAGCGCAGATCATGGCCGGGCCGGTCGGAGACGTAGGCGATGAGCGAGCGATGCGGGCCGATTTTTGGATCAGGCGCCAGTTCGTCCATCAGGTCGCAAATGGCGTTGACGACATCGATATTTTTGCGCTCGTTGATCCCGCCGATATTGTAGGTCTCGCCGACGCGGCCCCTTTCCACGACGGCGAGCAAGGCTTCGGCGTGATCCTCGACATAGAGCCAGTCGCGCACGTTCTCGCCGGCGCCATAGACCGGAAGCGGCTTGCCTTCCAGGGCGTTGAGGATCATCAGCGGAATGAGTTTTTCCGGGAAATGATAGGGGCCGTAATTATTGGAGCAGTTGGTGGCGACGACCGGCAGGCCGTAAGTGTGCCGCCAGGCGCGCACGAGATGGTCCGAGCCGGCTTTCGAGGCCGAATAAGGGGAGTTCGGCGCGTAGGCTGTGTCTTCGCAAAAAAAGCCCTGCGGACCCAGCGAGCCGAACACTTCGTCGGTGGAAATATGATGGAAGCGGAATTTTTCCGCCTTTTCCGCCGGCAAGCCGCGCCAGAAGCGCAAGGCCTCCTGCAGCATCGTATAGGTCCCGACCAGATTGGTCTGGATGAATTCGCCCGGACCGTCGATGGAGCGATCGACGTGGCTTTCGGCGGCCAGATGCATGACCCAGTCGGGTTGAAACGAGTCGAACGCCGCCCGCACGGCCCCCGCGTCGCAAATGTCGGCGCGCAAGAAACGATAGCGTGGATTTTCGGCGATCGACGTCAGCGAGGCGAGATTGCCGGCATAAGTCAATTTGTCGAAGACAAGAACTTCATGCGGCGTCTCGTCGATGATGCGCCGCGCCACCGCCGAACCTATGAAACCGGCGCCGCCAGTGACCAGAATGCGTACGGGAGCCATAAATCGTAACAGCCTTTCGCTGAAGGGCATTCATACCGACGAAGCCCAATAGGCGCGAAATTTCAGGCCCGTGTAAAACAATTTCTTTGGAGCGTCTAGAGCGCGGACGAGAGAACCAGAGCCGGCCGCGATCAAACAACTCATTGTTTTATTGCTTATTATTATCATAAATCGGTTCAAGTTTTCGGCGGTCCGCTCGCGACGCCGGTTTCGGGCGGCCGCCCGCGCAGCGTTCGTAGACCGCGGCCCTTGGGCGATCGCCGATATATTCAGGGCGATCAGGGAGAAAATGGCGCTCCTGTCGCGGCCGCCGCGTTCACCTGCTTTTTTCGGCTACCTCCCCGCTTTACGCGAGGCCAGCCGCGACGTCGTGCGGGCCGGACAGCAATTCGTCTTCTTGCCATTCGCTCCAGTGGAGCCCCTCTTTGCGGTAGCCGAAATATTTACACAGATGAACTCGAAGATCTCCGTCGCGGTTGAGACGGAGCCTGTAGACCTTATCCAGCAATTCCGGTTTCATTGTCGCGCCGCCGGGAACCAGGTTGAACAGGTTCATTCTTAAATCCCGCCTCCGGTCCGCACAAAAATATTATGATCGACATAGGCGTCCGCCCCATGGTGGTCGCCAAAAAAAGCGCGCAGGCTCATACCACCCGTACCCGGAACGGGATAAAAATATATTGAGGGTTTTCTTCTCCCTAACGATGAATTCATTCAGTTGCGCCCGTCCCCCAACCCTCGCGACTGCGGAAAGACTGACTTTGTTGCTCGGCGGCGCCCGGCGAGCGATGCATATCGCATATTCCTATCTGGGCTTTCGTTCTCGGCGCTGGCTGCTATTCATTCGGTTCGAACGAATCGGCCGCCTCCGCTCCGTTTACGACCGCGTGGGCGGCCCATCTGTGGAGCGGAGGGAGAACGCCCTTCGCATTTCGGCGATAAACTGCTCATTGATGTCCGAATGCTGACTTTTCACCTTTGCATTCGCCGGATCCAATTCGGAAAAATCAAATTGCGCGACAGATTCGAGCCCACAAAACGTGCTGATGTTTCTCACCACGTTTGGCGCATCTTCAAGCATGTCCTCGTACCAGACGATCAAAGGGCTTATTTTATGGAGGCTGAAGAAATATTCGAAGTCCTTTTCGTTAGCGAGGATCCAGTTCAATGACTCCGCGATTTTTTCCTTATTGAAATCAGGTTCCCTATCGGTCTTCGCGGGAATGTGCGCGAGGTACTTCCCCGTCTGGTTCATAATATAAAGTGAGACAGCTTGCGCGATTCTATCCTTGCGCCGCACGAAGATATATTTTGCATTCGGAAAAAAATCGGGGACGATCCCGCGATTCGCCAACCACAATAGCTGCGGCGCTCCAATTTTCATGAACAGCGTATTGTTCTTTTGCGTCTTTCGGCACATATGGGCGAGATATTTGGTAAATGAGCCAAATCCGTTGTCCTTGCTCGCAGTAATAACCGTTGCTGAATTGAAGTCCTCCTCGGCTACTCGGACGCCGAAACCCGCATGAAACAAAAAAGAAGTGAGAAGATTGGAACCAACTCTGTTGGTAAAACAAATGAATGTAGGTTTAACGCCTTCCAGAGATGCTTTGAGGTCCGCATCGCCTTCGACGCTTCGCAATGGAAAAAACGCCTCAATTTCTTTCTTGTGATGCGACTGCATCGGATAAAGAGAAGGAGGCAGGTACCTATTTTCAAATGGATCAACCACCATCGGACCTCCCCAAGAACTGGAGTTTCTATAATTTTTTGTGATCACGTCCGTCAAGGCGGCGCGTGTGGCGGAGGAGACTGGCGAAGAGAAGTTTTGTCTTGGCCTGGGCCGATTCGACCGCGCGGACGACGAGCCCCATCGGCCCCCTTTCCTGTGCGACGACTCGCCCGGCGCCAGATGTCCGTCATCGCATAGAGCCGCCGCTTGCGGTCGCGCGTCCAGCCCGCTTAACATGAGACGAAGAACCTAGAGTTCCTCCCCGAAAGCGATCCTTCGTCTTATTTCATCTTGCAACAAACCGGCGGGCAAGGCGGCAATGGCGGCGAACCGGGAGCGTAAGAGTAAGAAAATGAACGAGGACGGCCAAAGCCAGGACGGCTTCAAAGACAAGATTCTTGCTCTCCTGGCCTCCGGACTTTTCGACGGCCCGTATTACCGCGTTCAGTGCGCCCAAGCGCAAATCGAGGAAAATTGCGACAGCGACCTCGATCTCCTGTTTCATTACCTCCAGACTGGCTGGGTCCACGGCCTGGACCCGTCGCGCGCCTTCAGCACGGAAAGATATCTTGCCGCTTATCCGGAAGTCGTGGACGTTAATGCGAATCCGCTCCTTCATTACGTCCTTTATGGCCAAGCGGAGGGCCGTCGCCGCTTTCGCGTGCAAGATCCCGCTCCGCGCAACGCCGGACATCCTCGCTTCGCCGCCTACCAACTGATCTCGGATTCCGGCCTCTTCGATCCAGCCTATTATGTTCAAAGCTATCCCGAAGTCGCCAGCGCCGACGACGATCCTCTTTGGCACTATATCGAACACGGCTCGGATGAAGACCGTAATCCCTCGCAACTCTTCGACACCGATTTCTATCGCCGCTCCAACGCCGAGATCCTTCGCAAACAGCCGGATATTCTGCCGCTGGAGCATTATATCAAGGAAGGACGCGCGCTGGGCAAGGCGGTTCGGCCCTCGCACGGCGTCACCCTCGATCGCGCCGCGCAAGTCGCGACGAAAGCCGACGGCTCCGTCCGCCCCGGCGCCAGCTACGCCATACACGCCCACCTCTATTACGCCTCTTTGGCGCTCGATATTCTCGCGCTCTGCACGTCCCTCGACACATGCGCCCACTTCTACTTCACGACGCCCAATGAAGTGGATGCGCATTTCTTCCGTCGCTATATCGAATCGTATCACCCCGTCCTGTCCGAGCGCTGCGACATTATCGTTTTTCCCAACCGGGGCCGCGACGTTGCGCCCTTCATCGTGGGTCTAGCGGACGAATGGCAAAAATACGATTACTGGTGTCACCTGCACACTAAATACCCGCCCCACGTCGCTTTCGGACATGAGTGGCGCGCTTATCTGCTCGATGCGAATATCGGCAGCCGGCAAAGAGTCGCCGATATTCTGGCGATGTTTGAGCAGAACAAGAATATCGGATTGCTGTATCCCGACCATTATTACCAAATAAAGCGATCCGTCGCGGCCAAGCGCAATGAAGAAGCCATGGCGTTTCTTGCCGCGAGGGCGCCGCTGGCGGAAAATGCGCATTTCGACGATTTCCCTGCGGGCTCGATGTTCTGGGCCAGGAAGGAGGCCCTGCGGCCACTTTTCAAGGCCAATCTGGCGCTGAACGATTTCGGCCCCGAAGGCGGCGAGATCGAAGCCACCGTCGCGCATGCGATCGAGCGCGGATTTCCTCTGGCCGCGATCCATGCGGGCTATGCGGCGGCGCGATTCTACGCCTATCCCGCTTCGGAGCGGGCTTTATCCATGCGCCGAAAAACCGCGGCGGAGGAAACGGAAGCCGTCGGGACAAGATGGCGCCGGGACGACCCCGCGATCGCCAAGGGCGAGCCGCAGCCTCTGGCGCCTTTCACCCGGGCCTATAACCCCAATAAATTCGTAATTCACTGGATCATCCCGGATTTTCGCAAAGGCGCGGGCGGTCACATGACCATCTTCCGCTTCGTCGCGGAACTATCGAAAAGAGGTCACGATCAGACTGTCTGGATTCAGAATTGCCACAACCATCCCTCACCCGCAGCGGCGCTGGCGCGGATCAGGGAATGGTATCGGCCGCTGGGCGACAACGTCCTCGTGCGCTTTCTTCCAGACGACGTGCGCGGCATATCGGGCGACGTCGTCATCGCCACCGATTGCTGGACCGCCTTTCCCTGCGCCCAGATGACAGGATTCAAAAAGCGGTTCTATTTCGTTCAGGACTACGAGCCGCTGTTCCATCCGGTCGGGGATTTATATTACACCGCGCTTTCGACCTACCAATTCGGTTTTACCGCGCTTTGCGCCGGAAAATGGCTGGAGGCGATCGCGTCGAGCCATGGCATGGAGACCTATCGCTGGGATCTCGCCGTCGACCACGACGTCTATAGGCCCGACCAGGGCCGGCGCAATTCAACAACGCCGGAAATCGCCTTTTACGCCCGCAAATATACACCGCGCCGCCTCGTCGGCATGGGCATGGCGGCGCTCGATATCCTGGCCGAGTCCAAGGAACGGTTCCACATCACTTTTTTCGGCGAGGATCTGGAGATCGGCGCGAAAAACTACCCTTACACATGCCTTGGCGTCGCCGATTCCGCCGATCTTGCCGATCTTTACAACAGGGCGACGATCGGCCTTGTCATGTCCGGGACGAATTACAGCCTCGTTCCATTGGAAATGATGGCCTGCGGCTTGCCCGTGGTCGATATCGATGTCGAAAGCACCAGGGCTGCCTATCCGGAAGACTGCGCCGCCCTGGCCGCGCCCAACCCGGTGGCCATCGCCAAGACCCTGAAGGCGCTTCTCGCGAGCCCCAAGCGCCGTGCTGAATTGGCCGGTCGCGCTCAAAAATTTGCCGGCGGACTCGATTGGCGGTCGAGCGTATCGGCCGTCGAAAGGGCGATCGCCGCCGAACTGGCCAAGGAAGGAAGGCCCGTCGAAATCGAACCCCTGGCCAAGCCTTTCGTCAAATCGAGCGTGTTTGCTTCCGTCCTTATTCCGACTCTCAATGGCGGCGCGGCCTTCGCAAAGGTCCTGGATCGGGTTTTGCGGCAGAAAGCGAGCTTCGACTATGACGTCGTCGTCATCGACAGCAATTCAGTCGATGAAACCGGCGAGATTCTCGATAAATTCGCCCGACAGGACCGCCGCCTGACCATCTACAAGCTGAACCAGGCCGAATTCCAGCACGGGAGGACCCGCGATCTCGGCATCGAAGCCTGCCGCGGCGGGCATGTGGCTTTGCTCACCCAGGACGCGCTGCCGGCCACGGATGAATGGCTCGATCGCCTGGTGGGCGCCTTCGAACTCGATCCTTTGGCCGCATTCGTGTTCGGTCGCCACCACGCCTATCCGCATCATTCGCTCTATACGCAAGAAGAGATCAAGGCCCATTTCGACTGGATTTACAGTCTCGGGAACGTATTTTCGCGCAATGGGCGCCTGCCGTCGGCGCTGGCGAGAGGCCTTCCAGGCTGGGAACAGCTGATGGCCTTCAATTCGGACAACAATACATGCGTCAGAAAGGACGTATGGCGCGAAATTAGATATCCTCATATCGCCTGGGGCGAAGACCAGCTATGGTCGAAAATCTGCATGGACCTTGGGTTCAAGAAAATTTACGCCGACGCGGCGGGGGTTTTTCATTCGCACGACTTTTCGGCGCTAAAACACTATGACGTCGCTTTCGAAGAGGGGCGGCTTTTCAGGCAATTCCTGGGCCTCGATCTCGTTCCCAGCGGCGCCGTGCTGGCGGATCTCATCGCGGAAAAATGTCGAACGGACAAAGCACGGGCGCCTGACGTCAAACTCCCTCAACAGCGAATGGCCCTCCACGCCGCGACTGTGCTCGGACGGACCGCGGGGCAATATCACGCCAGGGAGTTCCTGCTCGACAAACTGAAGCAACTGATCGAAATCACCTCATCCAACGAATACGCTCCGGCCGAATCGGAATTTCGCGACCTGTTCAAAAAGCTCAATCTCGCTTGAAGATTCCAGCAAAGGGGCTCGATTGAATTGCGTTCGCCCGATGCGGCGTTGATCGTCCGCGCCGATTATAACAATCTGCTGGAGCAGGACCGAAAGGAATTGTAAGGGAATGATCGGCGACGCAAGCCAGCCGAAAGGTTGACGTCTTTCGCCGGCTAACTCGCGGGCGCGCATAGGGTTACGCAGCTTGTGGATCGCTTTTCATTTGGGGGGACGCGCAAAAATCGCGGGAGCACATGAAACGACATCAGTCTTTGGCCGATGCTGTTCGAAAACTTATTGACGCGGGATTCATCGACGCCACGCTGGCCTGCCCCGACACCCCGATCGATCAGGTTTATTTCGAGGAAGTGATTGATTCCTTCGCGCTCCTGTCGCCATCGCAACGTGAACAAGCCTTTCCGTTTTTCGACGCGGAATTCTATACGAATCAGTTGAATGCGGAACTGCCGGAACACATCAACCCTCTCAACCACTTTCTCGAATTCGGCATAGCCAGCCTTCTCTCGCCGCATCCGCTGATCCAACCGCGCCATATGTTTCGCGCGCGCCCCGATCTGCTTTCAGATGCGATGGCGCTCAAACATTTCGTCAGCGCCCTGACGCGGGACTGGTGCGATCCGAGCCCTTTCGTCTGGCTGACCTGGTACCGGGCGCGGACCGACATCGAACCCGACCAATGCGCGCTCGCGCATTATCTCAGGCGCGGGGCGGCGCTGAACATTCCGCCCAATCCGTTTTTTCAGCCGGCCGCCTATGCCGCGGCGGCGCCGGACGCGCCGCAAAGCGGGATCGCTTTGGTGAAGCATTTCTTCGAGCATGGCGATAGCGCCCTGACGCCGGTCGGAGACCGGTTCGATCCGGAATGGTACGCCGCGTCTCATCCCGAATCGAAGGCCGAGGGAATGGGGCCCCTGTGCTATTTTCTCGCCATTGGCCGGAGCCTCGGACATGCGCCGCGCGAGGCGGCGAAAGAAACGGGGCGCCGTCCGACGCTTTCCGGCCCGACCAGCGACATGGTCGTGACCGAGACGTCCGGCTCCGCCATCGAGCGGTGGTCCAGATTTAAACGGGGGATCGCCGAAGCAAGGCGCGCGCGCCGCGCCGCCTTCAAGGAGCGGCCGATCTGCCCGGTCAAGATCGAAGACCACGCCGCGGCTTTGAAAGACGTCGCATTCGCCGCCGAAAGCGCGCCCGACGTCGATATTCTCATTAGCTGTTACAACGAGTTCGAGATTACGGTCGAATGTCTGGTCGCGCTTCAGCGCGCGCCAAAAAGGCGGAAGTTTCGGATCATCATTGTCGACGACGCCTCGCCCGACGAAAGGCTGCTTTCGTTCAAATCGGTTCCGGGGCTGACGGTGATCCGCAATCCCGAAAACCTGCATTTCCTTCGCAGCTGCAACAGCGCTTTCGCCGCGACCAGCGCCCCCTATCTCCTCATCCTCAACAATGACACGCAAGTCCTGGACGACGCGATCGACCGGCTGATCGACGTGCTGGAAGAGGAGGAGCGGGCCGGCGCCTCGGTCCCGATGTTTCTCTATCCCAACGGCCGGCTGCAAGAGGCCGGTTGCACCCTGCGCTACGACGGCGAAAGCACGATGATCGGCGTCGGCGACGATCCCGGCCGGCCCGGCTACAATCATCGCCGCGAGGTCGAATACGGCTCCGGCGCCGCCCTGATGCTGAAACGCGAGGCGCTGGACGGAAAATTGTTCGACGAGCTTTTTGCTCCCGCCTATTGCGAAGACGCCGATCTGTGCCTGCGCATCCGCGACGGCGGGTGGCGGGTCATTTATGAACCGCGGGCGCGCATCGTTCACCATCTGAGCGTCTCCACGAATCGCGCCTCGCGCCACCGCCGCATTCAGCAGGTCCGCGCCAATCAGCAAAAGCTGATGGCGAAATGGTCGCCGCAACTGCGACAGAACAATCGCGCTCGCGTGCTGGCCTTCTATCTGCCGCAGTTTCACCCGATCGACCGCAACAATGTCTGGTGGGGACCCGGCTTCACCGAATGGACCAATGTGACGCGGGCCACGCCCTCCTTCGTCGGGCATTACCAGCCGCATCTTCCGGCGGATCTCGGCTATTACGATTTGCGGCGCGTCGAAACGCTCGGCGAACAGCAGGCCTTGGCGCGCCGCTACGGGATCGAGGGTTTCGCCGTCTATTACTACAATTTCGGCTCGATCCGCGTGCTCGAACAGCCGATGGAGGCGCTGCTGCGTCATCCCGAGGTCGATTTTCGATTTGCCTTGTGCTGGGCCAATGAAAACTGGACGCGTCATTGGGACGGCGGCGCGCGGTCGATCCTGATGGAGCAGCTTTATGATGCGGCGACGCTGGATTCGGTGGCGTCGGACATGGCGCGTTTCGCCAGCGATCCGCGCGCGATCCGCGTCGACGGCAAGCCCCTGGTGATGATCTACCGTCCGTTGCTGATCCCGGACATTGCGAAGGTCGCCGCCGTCATGCGCGACGTTTTCAAGCGCGCGGGCCATCCGGCGATTCATCTCGTCTACGTCGAGAGCATGGAGATGAGCAAGAAGCGGGCGCCGCCGGAGGAGATCGGTTTCGACGCCTGCGTCGAATTCCCTCCGCACGGCTTTGCGCAACGCTATAGCCGGTCGATCACGCCGCTCAAGGCGGGTTGGGAAGGCGCGCTTTACGATTACGAAGGAACCGCGCGCAATTTCATCCTGCGCGAGACCGTCGACTATACGCGCTATCCGGCTGTCACGCCGAGCTGGGACAGCACCGCGCGGCAGCCGCTGAAAGGCGCGACCCTGGTCGGCGCCGAGCCCGAACTGTTCCAAGCCTATGTCGAAGAGAAGCTGGAGGAGATGCTGAACGCGAATGTCGGCGACCATCGCCTTCTTTTCGTCAACGCCTGGAACGAATGGGCGGAGGGCGCGCATCTGGAGCCTGATCGAAGCTATGGGCACAGATGGCTGGCGGCGCTGAAGAATGCGCTTCTGGCGAAAGGGGTGGCGCCGTGAGCGCGTCGGAGGCTCCGCCGACCTCCTTCGTCGGCCATCCCTATATTGCGATCGGCAAGGGCGAGGAAATGCGCGCGAACATGCGCGCCCTGCAATTCCTGGACGAGCCGATCGAAGTGCTGGACGTCTATCGCGCCGCGCCGAGAACGGACGCCGATTTTCGCGCCTTGATCGAACCGATCGAGACGCGCCGGCTCGCGAAGGGCAATCGCATTTTCCACATTAACGGCGATGAAATCGCCAACGTGCTGAAGCACCTGGAAAGGAGCGGCAACCCAATCGAGGCCGGGCGCAATATCCTCGTTCCGGCATGGGAGCTGCCGATCTTCCCCCAGGTCTGGGTGGATCAGGTCAAACGTTTCGACGAAGTCTGGGCCGTGTCGCACTTCATCAAGGACGGGCTGGCGGCGAGCGGCGTCGAATCGCATTACATCGGACAGTCGGTCGATATCCCCATTCGACCATTCCTGTCGCGCCGCCACTTCGGCTTGCGCGAATCCGCTTTCGCCTTTCTGACCTTTTTCGATTTCTCCTCCTATGCCGCGCGCAAAAATCCCTGGGCGGCGATCGAAATGTTCCGCGCGCTGCTGGCGCAAAAGCCGTTCGATGACATCCAGCTGGTGCTCAAGATGAAGGGCGACGAAAAGGCGGCGGAGGATTTGGCGGCGCGCGTCGATTTGCCGCGCGACTCTTTCGTCGTCATCAATCGACTTCTCAGTTCTTTCGAACAGCACAGCCTTATGGCCGCCTGCGACTGTTTTCTGTCGCTACATCGCTCGGAAGGATTCGGCCGCGGCTGCGGCGAGGCCATGCGGCTGGGGCGTCTCGTTCTCGCGACGGCATGGTCGGGCAATTGCGACTTTATGGACAAGGAGAATTCCCTGCTTGCGAGCTACAAACTGATCCCGGTCGGCGCGGGGGAATATCCGGAATGCGACGGGCAGGTTTGGGCGGACGCCGATGTCGAGCACGCGACCCGCCTCGCCCGCTGGGCGATCGACAATCCCGCGGGGGTCGGCGAAATGAGCAGGCGCGGATTCCACGACATCGCTCTGCGCATGGGCGATCGCGCCGTCGGCTTGCGGATGCTGGAACGGCTCAAGTCCGCCCCCGCTCCCTGAGCGAGCAGAATTTCAAATTCACCGCCGCTTCCTTGGGGGGCGAAGGAGAGGCATCGAGGCAAAGGCGAGAACCGGCGAATGAGATATTGCATTGTCGGCGCCGGCTTTTCCGGCGCAGTGATCGGGCGGGCTCTTGCCGAGGCCGGCCATAGAATTCTTATCATCGACGAGCGCAAGACGGTCGCGGGCAACTGCCGTTCCGAGCGAGCCGCCGAAACCGGCGTCATGACCCATGTCTATGGTCCGCACATCTTCCACACGGGCGACGAGAACGTCTGGACCTATGTGCAAAAGTTCGGCGATTGGATTCCTTACAACCACCGTGTCCAGGCGGTGGCGGGCGGCAGGGTCTATTCGCTGCCGATCAATCTGCTGACCATCAACCAGTTCTTCGGCGAGGAGCTTGGCGGCAGGGTCTTGGGACCGGCGGAAGCCCGCGCCTTCATCGCGGCGAAATCGCAGCGCATCGAAAATCCGGCCAATTTCGAGGAACAGGCGCTGACCATGATCGGCCCCGAGCTCTACGAGGCCTTCTTCCGCGGCTATACCCGCAAGCAATGGGGGCTCGACCCCAAGCAATTGCCCGCCTCCATCCTCAAGCGCCTGCCCCTGCGCTTCAATTATGACGACAGCTATTTCGCCCATCCCCACCAGGCCATGCCAAAGGACGGCTACACCAAAATCGTCGCCGCCATTCTCGATGCGCCCAATCTCGAAGTGCGGCTGGCGACGCGGTTCGAGGACCTGGACGAACCCTTCGCCCATGTCATCTATAGCGGGCCGATCGACCGCTATTTCAACCACGAATATGGACGGTTGGGCTATCGAACGCTCGATTTCGAGACGTTTCGCGCCAAAGGGGATTTCCAGGGAACGGCAGTGCTCAATTATTGCGACGAGGACGTTCCTTTCACCCGCATCACCGAGCACAAGCATTTCGCCCCGTGGGAAAGGGACGAGTTCGAGAGCACGATCTGCTACCGCGAATTCAGCCGGTTCTGCGGGCCGAAGGACATTCCCTACTATCCGATCCGCCAGACCGACGAAGAGGCCATGCTGAAGAAATATGTCGAGCGGGCGCGGGCGACGCCGGGCGTCAGCTTCGTCGGCCGCCTCGGCTCATACCGCTATCTCGATATGGACGTCACCATCGGCGAGGCCCTGGCGGCCGCGGACAAAATGCTCGGTCTAATTCGCCAGGGCGCGTCGCTCCCGGCTTTCTTCGTCGATCCCTTGGCCAAAGGCAAATAAAGGCGGCCGCGACCTCGACCTCGGCGCGGGCCTCAGGTCTTCGGCGCCCTTGAACATAAAGCAAATTTCAATCTTCCCTTCCTAGTCTCGCTTCGGCCGAGGTTTTTCGCGCGGGAACGGACTTTATCGCCTTGTCCCGGACGCCGCCGCTGCGGACGAAAGATGACGCGAACCGGAAGGCTGGGGCCTCGCGCAACGAAAGGGCGCGCCGACAGGCCCAAAAGGGAGAGCCGAATGTCCGTCGCGCCGTCGAGTCGAACCGCTTTGCCGACTTTCGCTCGAACGTCTTCCCTGGTCTCGGCGCCGATCCTGTTCGGCGCTCTTTTCGCCTTCGGCTTGGCTTTGATCGCCGTCACGCCGATCCCGGCCATGTCCGATTATCCCAATCACCTGGCGCGGATGTATCTGCTCGCCGCCGATCGCGCCGGCCATCCCTCGCCCTTTTACGAAGTCAAATGGGCTTTTTATCCCGACCTGGCGATGGATCTGATCGTGCCGCCGCTGGGGCGATTCATCGGCGTCGAACTCGCCGGACGCCTTTTCGTGCTTCTCGCGCAATTCCTGGTGGTTTCCGGCGCGGTCGCCATCGAATGGGCGGTCAAAAAACGGTTCGACTTCGCCGGCTTTGTCGCCCTGCTGTTTTTCTGCTCCTTTTCCTTTGCCTGGGGCTTCGTCAACTTCCAGTTCGGCCTCGGCGTCGCGCTCTGGGGCATAGCCGTCTGGATATCCTTACGCGAAAGATCGGGACTTCTCCGGTTCGTCGTTCACATCGCTTTCTTCGTGGCCTTGCTGGTCGCCCATCTGCTGACGCTGGGAATCTACGGCTTCGCCCTCGGCGTCTATGAATGTTGGCGCGCCTACCGCAACCGCCCGTCATTCGCCCTCTTCGCTCGCGACGCGCTCCTGCTGGCGGCGCCCGCCATTGTCGGCGCCGCCGTCTTTTTTGCCGTAGGCGGGTCGGTGGGCGAGCAGGGCGATTATTGGGGCCTGACGCAGAAATATTTATGGCCATTCATGGCGATCGACGGCTACAGCAATTTGCTGTCGGCGAGTCTCTGCGCCCTGTCGATGATATTGCTCTGGCGGCTGGCGCGCGCGGGCGCTTTGCGATTCGAAAATGCGGGCGCCTGGATGGCGGCCGGCTTTCTCGCCCTGTATCTCGCCATGCCGCAAATCCTGCGACACACCTTTTTTGTCGATATCAGGATCGTGGTCGCGGCCGCCCTGATCCTTCCCGGCTTTCTGTCCGTCCATTTTCCCAACGAAAGATGGCGCCGCAGGTCCTCGCTCCTTTTCCTGGCCATGATCGTCGCCAATTTCGCCCTTATGGCGACGGTCTGGACGCGCTACCGCACCGATCACCGCGAAATCATCGCTTCCTTCTCGCTTCTGCCGAAAGAGTCAAAGATTCTGGTCGCGACAAAAGAGAAAAGGGGCCACGAATCCGCCAGCCTCTTGCCCATGTATCATATGCCCGTGCTTGCGACGCATTACGCCGACGCCTTGGTCTCCACGACCATGGCCGCCAAGGGCAAGGAGCCTTTGATCTTCCGGCCGTCCTTCGAGCGGTTCAGCACGCGGGACCAGTCTGCGGCGCCGATCAGCGAACTCAAGGCCGTCGCCGTCGACGGCGCGAAGGCCCAGATCGGCGACGAACACTTGCGTCATTGGACGCGGGATTTTGATTATATTTATTATATCGGCCAGCCGATCGCCAATCCCTTGCCGAATCTCCTGGATCAGATCGAAAGCCGCCGGCGCTTCACCCTCTATCGCATCCGCAAACCATGATCGCGCGCCTCACGATTTGGCGTCGCTCTGGTCGCTCGGCGCGGGCGTCAGACGCAGGAGCGTGATGCGGTTGCGCTGCTTGCGCAGCACTTCAAAATGAAAGCCATGGAAGGAGAATTTCTGCCCCTGTTCGGGTATGGCGCGCGCCTCGTGGATGACCAGGCCGGCGATGGTCGTCGCCTCCTCGTCCGGCAGGTCCCAGGCCATGATCCGGTTGAGGTCGCGGATCGGGGCGGAGCCGTCGACGATCACCGAACCGTCGGGCTGGCGGCGCAGGCCGATGACTGCGATATCGTGCTCGTCGCTGATGTCGCCGACGATTTCCTCCAAAATGTCTTCGAGCGTCACCAGGCCCTGCACGTCGCCATATTCGTCGACGACGAGAGCGAAATGAATCTTGCGCTTGCGGAACGCCTGCAACTGGTCTTCGAGCGTGGTCGTTTCGGGAACGAACCAGGCTTCGAGCGCGATATTTTCGATCTTCACTTTTTGGGCGTCGCCGCCCGCCTGCGCCAAGGCGCGCAAGAAATCCTTGGCGTGCAGAACCCCGATAATATTGTCCGGATCGTCGCGCCAAAGCGGAAGGCGCGTATAGGGCGAGGCGACGATTTCGCGCAAAATCTCGGGCGCCGGCAGGCCGGCGTCGAGGGTCCGCATTTTGGTGCGATGGATCATCACGTCCGAAACCGCCAGCTCCTTGAGGTCGAGCAAGCCGCCGAACATGTCGCGGTCGGCGCGGGCGACGTCGCCTTCCTGATGCATCAGGTCGACGGCGCTTTTCAGCTCCTCATGCGGCGTGAGCATGGATTGGCGCGCGCTCAGACGCATTCCGACGAGACGCAGGGCGCCGCGCACGAAAACTTCGATCGCCGCGAGCAGCGGGCCGAAAATCGCCACGAAGAAGGCGACAGTGCGCGCGAGCAAGAGCGACACGCGCTCGGGATCGGCGATGGCGATGGTCTTTGGCATGATTTCGGCGAAAATCACCAGCAGAACCGTCATCACCGCCGTGGCGTAGATCGCGCCCTTCTCGCCGACCATGGCGACGAGCACCACGGTGAGCAGCGCCGAGGCGCCGATATTGACCATATTGTTGCCGAGCAGCATGGCGCCGATCAGCCGGTCGCGCCCGGCAAGCAGGCGAATGACGATCGCCGCGCGCCGGTCGCCCTGCTTTTCCAAAGCATGCATGCGCGCGCGCGAGGCGGCGGTCATCGCCGTCTCCGCTCCGGCGAACAGGGCCGAGGCGATCAGGCAACCGATGAGAATGGGAATGGCCGTGCCGAGGCCGATCGACGCAGCGCCGCCGCCGTGATCCATTGATTCAGGCTCCCGCCGTCAGTTCTTCCGAAAGAAAGGCGCCGACTTCGTCGGGTTCGACATTCTTGGCGATGAAGCTCTCGCCAATGTCGCGCGCAAGAATGAAAGTCAGGGCGCCGCGCCGAACTTTCTTGTCCTGCCGCATCGCCTCGACGATCGCATTCGCATCGGCGTTCAGGCCGTGAATCGATCCGATGCGCGTCGGCAGGCCGACGGCGCGCAAATGCGCTTCCACGCGCGTCGCCGCTTCTTTCGGGCACAGGCCCTTCCAGGCCGAAAATCGGAAGGCGCAAGCCATGCCGATCGCCACCCCTTCGCCATGGACGAGCCGGGCGCTGTCGTAGCCGACGAGTTTCTCAAGCGCGTGGCCGAACGTATGGCCGAGATTGAGCAGCGCCCGGTCGCCCTGTTCCTTTTCGTCGCGCGCCACCACCGCCGCCTTCGATTCGCAGCTTACCGCAATGGCGTGTTCAAGTTCCGGTCCGCGCTCGAAGACGCCGGACCAATGGCTTTCCAGCCAGGTGAAAAAATCCGGACGGTCGATCAAGCCGTATTTGACCACTTCCGCATAACCGGCGGCGAATTCGCGCCGCGGCAGAGTGACGAGACTGCTGGTGTCGGCGAGGACCAGCGACGGCTGGTGAAAGGCGCCGATCAGATTCTTGCCATGGCCCGAATTGATGCCCGTCTTGCCGCCGACGGAGGAATCGACCTGCGACAGCAAGGTGGTGGGGATTTGCACGAATCCCATGCCGCGACGAATGCTGGCGGCGGCGAAGCCGGCAAGGTCGCCGATCACGCCTCCCCCGAGCGCAACGATAAAGTCGCCGCGCTCCATGCGCGCCTCCAGCGCCGCTTCGCAGAGCTGTTGGAAATGGGCGTAATCCTTGGTCGCTTCGCCCGCGGGCAGGACGATCTCTCCGTGCGTCACGCCGGCGGCGTCAAGGCTCGCCTGCAAAGGCGCGAGCCAGAGCGGACCGACATTGCCGTCGGTCACGATAAAGGCTTTCGCGCCCGGCGCCAGTTGCGCCAGCCTTTCGCCGGCCTGGCCGATCAAATCGGGTCCGATCAATATGTCATAGGAGCGCGGGCCGAGTTCGACATGGATGCGAGTGGCGGCGGGGGGAGGCGCGGCGGTCATGGGAGAAGTCGTGTTTCCTTGTTTTTCCAGATGGCGTTCGAGCGCCGCGAGAATTTCCTCGATGATCGTCTCATGCGGCGCGTCGTGCGACTGAATTTGCAGATCGGCCTCGGCGTAGAGCGGATAACGTTCCTCCATCAGGCGGCGCATGACCGCTTCCGGATCGGCGTTTTGCAATAGCGGCCGGGTCGGCCGTCTGCGCACCCGGCGCATCAGCACGTCGAGATCGGCCTTGAGCCAGATCGAAAGAGCGTGGTCGCGAATGAGGGCGCGGGTCTGAGGATGGACGAAAGCGCCGCCGCCGGTGGCGATGACGCGCTGGCCCTCGCCGATCAGCCGCGCCAGCACGCGCCGCTCGCCGTCGCGGAAATAGGCTTCGCCGTGGGAGGCGAAGATTTCGCTGACCGAGAGACGATGCGCCGCCTCGATTTCATGGTCGGAATCGACGAAATTCAGGCCGAGCTTATGCGCAAGCCGCCGGCCGATCGCGGTCTTGCCCGAGCCCATCATGCCGACCATGACGATCGGGCGCCCGCCGAGCGCGCGCACGATCGCCTCGGCGCGGGCGCTGCGGGGCGGGGACGGCGTCTGGCCGGCTTCCGGGTTTTGAACAATGGCTTGATCGGACATAGCGTCCTTGTATTATCATGACCAAAGGTCGAAAGGGTACTGGCTTTCGCCGCCGCTGCGACCGGAGAATTCATGCCCAGTCTGTTCCGCTTCCTTTTCGTTGTCGCCCTGCTCGCTGGCGCCGCCTTCGTCGGCATGGCGGCGCTCGTCGCTTTCGTCGAGCCGCATCCGCGCCAAATGACCCAGACCATCGCCCCGGAAATCCTCAACAAATGACCGACAGGCCCGCGGAAAGCGCGCGCGCGGCCGTAAGAGACTTTCTCGACATGCTCGCCGCCGAAAGAGGCGCGGCAAAGAACACGCTTGACGCCTATGCGCGCGATCTCGGCGATTATGTCGCGGCCCTGGCCGCGCATGGCCGCGACCCTCTGACCGCCACGACGCAGGATATTCGCGACCATTTCGCCGGTTTGGCGGAAGCCGGGCTCAAGCCCTCGTCGGCGGCGCGAAAATTATCGGCGGTGCGGCAATTTCACCGCTTTCTTTGCGCCGAGGAGCGCCGCGCGGACGATCCGGCAGTCCTGCTCGAAGGCCCGCGCCAGGGGCGGCGGCTCCCCAAAATCCTGTCTATGGCGGAAGTGGACGCGCTTCTTTCCGTCGCCCGCGAGGGCCTCGACGATTCTGCGCGCCCGCCCGGCGAACGTTTGCGCGCGCGCCGCGCCGCCTGCCTCGTCGAGGTGCTCTACGCCGCCGGCCTGCGCGTCTCGGAACTGGTGTCGCTGCCGCTTTCGGCGGCAATCCAGGCGGAGAAGCCGCCGGAAAAGGGCGGCGGCTTCCTCGCCATCAAGGGCAAGGGCGGGCGGGAGCGGCTGGCGCTCCTGACCGCCCCGGCGCGCGAGGCGATTTCCGCCTATCGCCGCATGCTGATCGAGCTTCATCCGGGTCTGGCCTCGCAAAAATGGCTGTTTCCCTCGGATGGGGAAAGCGGCCACCTGACCCGCCAGGCTTTCGCGCGAGACTTGAAATTCCTTGCCGCCGCGGCGGGCATTGCGCCTTCCCGCGTCAGCCCGCATGTGCTGCGCCACGCCTTCGCCAGCCAT
>CAYRNB010000055.1:0-20454 GCA_964425315.1 uncultured Rhodoblastus sp. | reverse complement strand
CTTGGTTATTGGACGGATTTTCACCCGCAGACGTCCGCCGGTCATCTCATGGCGGTCCCACTTCTTTCGATTCTTGCGCCCTACGCGATCTTTGCCCCCACTCAATTCATCTGCATGGGCGACGCTCAAATCAACGCATTGATTCCTTACGAATATTTTAGGTTCCAGTCCTGATCTGGCCAAATTTCGAGGGCAACTTCCCCGCAGTCTTCGTCAATTCAGGAGACCTCGCATGCAAATGACCAAAAAACTCGTTCTTGCCGGCGTCGCCGCGCTCGCTCTGGCGGGCGGCGCGGAACTGGCGCTGGCGCAGCCCCTCCATGTCATGACCCTCCGGTTGCCCGACGGCGGCCTCGCCCAGATCCAGTACACCGGGAACATCCCGCCAAAGGTGACCCTTGCGCCTGAACCGGCGGCGGCCGAATTTTTCGGCCCGGCGTCGCCTTTCGCGATGGTCGACCGGATTTCCGCGCAGATGAACCGTGAAATGGACGCGCTGATGAGCGGCGCCGCCTGGGCGCCGCCGCCGCTCCTCGATCCCGAGCGAGTGCTCGCCGCCGACATGGGCAATCTGCCGCCGGGCGCGGCGCAATATTCGTTCGTCTCGACTCTTGGAGGCAATGGCGATTATTGCACGCGCTCCATGGAGATCACCCGCGCCGGCCCCGGCGCGCGGCCGCATGTGGTGACGCATTCGACCGGCGACTGCCGTGGCGTCGGCGACGTGCGGTTCAACGCCGCGCCGTTCGCCGGGCGCCCGCAGCAAGAGCGCGCGCCTCGAGTCGAAACGAGGAGTTGGCCGGGCGTCCAAAACTCCGGCCCCGCCCTGATGAATGTGGCTTACCGGCCCGCACGCTGATTGCGCGCATCCGGTCTCGACGAAGGCGTTCCGTTTTGCTCCCTCCGGCACGCCTTCGTCGACGCCGCCTCCAGGTAATCGGCAGGAACGACAAGCGCGCGACCACGCGCGACGAAAGCTTTTGGCGCGGCAAATGACAAAGTCAGACCATTTGCGATTGTTCGACATGATCCAACAATCGCAGCATGAAGAGGCGCGGCGGCCGCGGCCGATTTTCACCGCCTTGACGGAAGCGGCGAAAGCAGGCGAAGGCGCAAGTCCAGGCGCTTTTTGCGTCGATATTTATTTCGGTCCCGATCGCCTCGCCCTATGCGCGCGAAGCCCTCCTCACATTGTCGCCGATCATGCGTAGGACGCGCGCCTGTCGCGCGCTCCTCGGCGGATCGCTGCGCCCGAGGCGGAGGCGTGGCGCCGGGCGCCGGCCGACGCCGGTTCACAAAAAGAAGGAAAAGAAGAGGTGACGGATCAACTCATCCGGGCGGAGGGCCTGTCCAAGACATTTTCCACGGTAAGAGCGGTCGATGGCGTCTCACTTTCGGTCAATCGCGGCGAAGTGGCCGGCTTTTTAGGACCGAACGGCGCCGGCAAGTCCACCACCATGAAAATGATCACCGGCTTTTTGCCGGCCGACGAAGGTTCGGCGTCGATCGCCGGTTTCGACGTGGCGTCGAAGCCTGTCGAGGCGCGCCGGCGTCTCGGCTATTTGCCGGAAGGGGCGCCGGCCTATGGCGACATGAGCGTCGGCTCCTTCCTGAAATTCTGCGGTCGCATGCGCGGCCTTTCGGGCGCCGATCTCGAAGACCGGCTTGCCGAAATGGTCGATCGCGTGTCGCTGGCCGAGGTTTGGAACCGAACGGTCGAGACCCTGTCCAAGGGTTTTAAACGCCGCGTCGGCATCGCCCAGGCTCTGCTGCATGACCCGGACGTGCTGATCCTCGACGAGCCGACCGACGGCCTCGATCCCAACCAGAAACATGACATGCGCCAGCTGATCCGGGCGATGGCGCCAGGCAAGGCGATCGTTATCTCCACTCATATCCTCGAAGAGGTGGATGCGCTCTGCTCCCGGGCGATCATCATCGCCAATGGCAGGGTGGTCGCCGATTCCACGCCGAAGGCGCTGCTTGACACGCCGCTGCCCGACGGGACGCGGCCCGAAACGCCCTCACTGGAAGAAGTGTTCCGCCATCTCACGCTGAACGGCGCGACGGAGCGCGCCGCGACCAGCGCCGCCGCCTGAGCCCCAAAAATTTCGGAGCAACGACATGATCTTTTCGCTGCGCACGATCGGCATCGTGTTCGCCCGCGAATTCCGGGCCTATTTCGCAACGCCGCTCGCCGCCGTCTTCCTTGCCGTGTTCCTCGCGCTGGCGGCGGGCCTCACCTTTTTCGGCGGGGGATTCTTCGCCCGCGGGCAGGCGGATCTTTCCTCCTTCTTCATGTGGCATCCGTGGCTGTTCCTGATCCTCATGCCGGCCATCGGCATGCGGCTGTGGGCCGAGGAGCGCCGCACCGGCATGATCGAGCTTCTGACGACCCTGCCGGTGCGCACGTATGAGCTGGTGATCGGCAAGTTCCTCGCCGGCTGGGCCTTCACCGGCGTCGCGCTTATCCTCACCTTCCCGATGTGGGGCGTGGTGCTCTATCTCGGCCATCCGGACAATGGCGTGATCGTCGCCAGCTATATCGCGAGCTGGCTGATGGCCGGAGCGTTTCTGGCGGTGGCCGCCTGCATTTCGGCCCTGACGAAAAACCAGGTGATCGCCTTCATCGGCGCGGCCCTGGCGAGCTTCCTTCTGGTGATGGCGGGCTACGACCTCGTGCTCGCCAGCGTGCGCGGCTGGGCGCCGGCCTTGGTGGTCGAGTTCATCTCGTCGCTGTCGTTCATCAACAATTTCGAGGCGCTGACCCGCGGCGTGCTGGAAGCGCCCGCCATCGTGCTGTTCGCCTCGCTGATCGTGCTGGCGCTGTGGCTCAACGTGCTGGCGGTCGATGCGCGCAAGGCGTCCTGAGAGGCACAAAGATGAAAAATAGAAACGGTTTCAAGGGAATGACCGCGCTGGCGGTTTTGATGAGCATCATTCTGTTCGCCTCGGTCAATGTGATCTCCGCCAATGTTCTGCGCTCCGACCGCGTGGACCTCACACAGGGGCGTCTGTTCACGCTGTCGGGAGGCACGCGCGCGCTTCTGGCCAAGCTCAAGGAGCCGATCCACATGCAGCTGTTCCTTTCCGAGGGGCTGCTGCGATCGGCGCCGCAACTCGCCGCTTACGCCAACCGCGTCAAGGCGATGCTCGAAACCTACGTCAGCCTGTCCCACGGCATGATCACCCTGGAGATCATCGACCCCAAGCCGTTCTCGACCAACGAGGACCGGGCGGTCGCCGCCGGCATCAGCCGCATCCAGATGGACGGCGTCAGCGATCCGCTGTTCTTCGGCCTTGCCGCCACCAACTCGACCACGGGAACGGCCAAAATTCCAGTCTTCTCCCCCAACCGCGAGGCTTTCCTCGAATATGACCTCACCCGCCTCGTCGCCAAGCTGGGCGAGGTGAAGAAACCGGTGCTGGCGCTCGTCGACGGAATCGGCCTTCGCGGCAATCCGATGCGGGGCCAGCCGGAAGCGCAGGTCCTCACCCAGTTGAAGGAAATCTACAACGTCAAGTTCGTCTCGCCTCAGGGCGCCGCCTTACCGAAGCATACGCGCATCCTGATGCTGGCCAATCCGCAGAACCTCGACAGCTACCTGCTCTACGCCATCGACCAGTATGTGCTTTCCGGCGGGGCGACGATGGTCTTCACTGACCCCTATGCCGAAACCGAAACGGGCCGGCGCCCCGGCGCGCCGCCGGTCGGTCACTCGTCGGACCTCAAGCGGCTGTTCGCCGCCTGGGGCGTCGGTTTCAACCCGAAAGAGGCCGTGGCCGACCCGACCTATGCATTGCAAACGGTGCGCGACGTCAACGGCGAGCGGGTGCAAGCAGCCAACTATCCATGGCTTGGCCTCAGGGGCAAGGCGCTGGACAAGAAGGATCCCTCGCTGGCCCAGCTCAACACTTTGGTTCTGACCACGGCGGGCGGGTTCACCGCAACGAAAAAGACCACGGTTCTGAAACCGCTGCTGACCGCCTCGCGCGCCGCGGGCTTCGTCAACGCGAGCCTTGCCGCCAACCCCTACACCGACCCGCGCGCGCTGCTGTCGGACATCAAGCATGCGCCGCGGCCGCCGATCCTCGCCGCCCGGCTTGAGGGGCCATTGGAGACCGCCTTCCCCAAGGGCCCGCCCAAGGGCGACAAGACGAAAGGGAAACAGCTAACCACGCTCAAGGGCAAGGAAGACGTGGTGCTGGTGGGCGATGCGGACATGCTGATGGACCGTGACTGGATCCGGCACGAGAAGCTGCTGGGGCAGAAATTCGCCGCGCCTTTCGCCAACAACGGTGATTTCGTGATGAACCTTGCCGAGCAGATGGCGGGCGGCGTGGCGCTGGCCGACCTGCGTGGCCGCGCCGTATCCTGGCGTCCATTCACCCGCATCGACGCATTGCGGCAGGCGGCGCAAAGGCAGTACCTCGCCGAACAGCAGGCGCTGCTCAAGAAGGTGGCGGCCACCAAGAGAAAACTGCAGGAACTCGGCGCCAGCGCCTCGGGCAAGAACGGACGGCTGCTGGACGCAGACACTGCGGCGACCATGGCGAAATTCAAGTCCGACTTGCTGGCGACGCGGGCGAAACTGCGTGAAGTGCAGTACCGCCTGCGCGCCAGCGTCAACTGGCTGCAGACGGTGATCATGGCGCTGACGATCGGCTTGGCGCCGCTTCTCGCGGCGCTCGGGGCGCTGGCGATCGCATTCATTCGTCCGCGCCGCCCGCTGCCGCGCCATAAAGCCGTTTGATGGACAGGGAGGAAACAGCAATGAACATCAAATCCTTCCTCGTTCTTTCGGCTGCGACGGCGGCGGCTGTGGCCGGCGCCGCGTTCGCCGTGCGAAGCACCAGCGTCAACAGCGTGATCGCCGAGCGGGGCAAACCGTTTCTGCCGGGCCTGTTCGGAGAGGCTGGCGACCTCGCCAGCATTAAAGTGACGGCCCCGTCCTTCTCCATCGCCATCAAGCGCAAGGGCGCCCACTTCGTCGACGGCGCTTCCGGCTATCCGGTCAGGACCAAGGCGGTGCGCGGCTTGGTGGCGGGCCTCGCAAAAATGGTCATCGAGGAAAAGAAGACCGACAAGCCCGCGCGCTACGCCGATCTCACCCTCGCCCCGCCGAACGCTAAGAAAGGCGCGGGCGTCGAGGTGAAGCTGAAGGATGATCGCGGCAAGCCGATCGCCGATGTGGTGCTTGGCCGGAATGACTTTGCTGTGGCCGGCGGCGAGGGGCAATATGTGCGCCGCGTCGGCGAGGCGACCACCTGGCTGGCGCGCGGCGCCGCCCCTTTGCCAACGAGCCGGAGCGGCTGGTTCGACGACGCGCTGATATCGGAGCCGGCCGCGAAGATGGACAAGATCGCCATTTCCCGATCGAACGGCAGCGGATTTGAGCTTGAGCGCAAAGGCGGCAAGATGAAGCTGGTCGACGTTCCCGCCAACCGCGAACCCGACAACGCCAAGGTGGATCTGGTCAGCCGCTTTTTTACCGGGCTGACTTTCGATGACGTGCGCAAGGCGGCGTCGGCGGCGACCGTTCCCGCCGGGATGGTGACCGGGGAGACGCCGGATGGCGTGCGCTTCACCCTCACCGAACTGATCGACAAGAAGGCGTCGGACAAGGCGGTTTCCGGAGCCTGGGTGCGGGTGTCCGCGCAACGCATCGCTTCCGCGCCCGCCGCCAAGCCGGCCGATGGCAAACAGGCCACGAAAGCGGGCGCCAAGCCGTTTGATGTCGCGTCCTTCAACAAGAGGGTGTCGGGTTTCGAGTTTCATCTCGACGCAAACGACGCCAGGGTTCCGCTGTGGACGATCTCCGATGTGACCACGGCGGCGCAACCAGCCAGCCCCGTCGCGCCGGCCGCGCCGCAGCCGTCGCCGTCAATGCGCTAGCCCCGATTTCCGCCACGAGACGAGGGCGACGTCGCTGTCATCACGAGGCGAAAGCGGGGTGCTCAACCGCGCGTCCACGGCCGCCGCGACCCCTTCCGAGCGAACCGACGGCGCGAAGGGGAACACGGCGCTGCATCGAATTGATGTGACCGACCGGCCGCCTGAGGCCGGACAGACCTCAGGCGTTGCCCGAAACTGAGCCCAAAAGCCGGACTTCCCGCCGGCGCAGTCGCGCGTCATCCCTCATCGCCGTGGCCAGGGCGGCGATTTTATCCGGCGCCATGCAGTCTCCCAGGCGCTCGGCGAGGCCGTCGCGGACATTGGTCGTAAAATGTTCGAGCCCGCGCTCGAAAACATCCTCGGGCGCGTTGGCGAAAAGAAGCGCCAGCCCAGCGCAGGCGGCTTCGCAGCGCGAAACGAATTCCTCCACCGTCATCGGTCTTCCTCCTTCTGCCGAAAGTCCTCCAGCGCTTGCCCGCGGCATGCGCGGCCCGGGCAAAATCCTCCTCGAAGCTCGATAACTCACGCGTCGAAAACATATGCAAGGAACACGCCGCAAGGCGCGGCGTTCCCGAATGCCGCAAGCCGCGCTCACGCCGCTCGCGCCGAATTGGCCGAGGTCTATTCAGTTCTTAACAAGGAGGACGCGGCGAATTCGACACCGGAAGGCCGCGCGCCACGCTCATTCGTGGCGGGCGTATTCCCCGCAATCGGCGGAAATCCATTGGCCGTGCATGACGCGCTTCATATGCATCGTATGCGCGCCGTTGCTTATCGTCATGTCGATGACGCCGTTCATGGCGCCCGGACTGGGCGCATCGAAATGGAAGTTTCCGCTGACGTGGTGATGGCCGCCGCTGCAGTCTTCATGCACGTCCATCGACGAAGATGTGCGCGAGATCACTTTCGTCTTGCATTCGAACCCCGGACTTTTCTGGGCGGGGTTGAAGCCGCGCTCCAGGTCCTTTTCGGTCACACAGAACTTGTAGGTATGCGGTTTGGCCGAATCCGCCATGACATTGGCCATGGCGGCCTTAATTCTGGCGCGCTGCTCGGGCGGCATCTGGGCGAGCGCTTCCGGGGGGATCGGCGGCATGCCGTGCATTTCGCCGGTCGAGGTCATCCGCCACAGGCCCGGCTTGGCGTTGAAAGCGACCTGACCGGCCGCGCTGGCGGCGGCGAAGCCGCAAACAAAAAGGGAGGTCAAAAGGACTCGCGTGACCGGCATGAGCGCTCGCTCCATCGACGGGTTCATGTCGGCGGATCGACGATTATCCTCGATCAGCGTTCCACGCCCCCTGAATTGGCCCGGCGGATGTTTCGCGCCGGGCGCAGCGGGAGGCTAACGCAAGTTCGAGATTTCGTCGAGCGGCGCAGCGGAGGAGAAAGGCTCGGAGGCGAAAGACGCGGAAGGGTCAGGCCGGGAAAACCAGAACGCCCGCCTTGCCGCTTTTCGCGCCGAAAACCATTCTCCCGCCATCGGCGTCGAAGGCAAGGTCGGTTATGGCGTCCCGTTCGCCGGCGGCTTCCTCCTCGGTCCGGCGGACGAGGATTTCCGCCCCGTCGGAAAGCCGCACCAGCAGAACCCAGCCATCGTCATAGCCAATCGCCACGACGAGCGCTTTCGGATGGAAGGCGACGCTGGTGACGAGCACGTTTGGCCGCACGCCGCATTCGCGCGGCGGCTGGCCCATGGGTCCGTCCTTGCCGGAAAATGGCCAGACGACGCAGCCGTCGGCGCCGGAAGTGGCGAGCCAGGCGCCGTCATGCGACCAGGAGAGTGAACGGGTCTTGGCCGGATAGCCGGACATGTTCATGCTCTTCTTGTCGGAAAGGCGCCAGCCGTGCAGCATGTTCTCCTGCATGGAGGTGACGACGAAACGCCCGTCCGGCGAGACGGCGGCGTCGAGATGCGAGCCTTTCCATTCCAGAAATTCCGGCGCGCCGGCGACATTGGGAAACCACAGGCTGGCGCCGTTGTAATGGGCGACGGCGAGCCGGTAGCCTTTTGGGAAAAAGGCGAGGCCGCGCACGCTGGAGGGCGCGGAAAAAGTCTTGATCTCGCCCTTGGCGTCGCGGGCGCGAACGTTTTTTCCGCTCGACCAGGCCAGCGCCCCGTCCGCGCGCCAGGCGAGGGAGTCGATCCAGCCCTTTTCCGTGGCGATGACTTCGGTTTCGCCCCTGGCGTCGGTCGCGGCCAAACTTCCATCGTCGGCGCCCGTCAGGAACCTGTTTCCGTCGCAGGCGGCGACGAGAATGCCCGCTTCTCCATGGGGGGTGACGCGGCGCTCACCATCGGCGCCGGCCAGCAGAAGGGCGCCGTCGCCGAGCGCGAAGGCGGGCGCGCCCGCGAGAAAGCCGGCGGCGACGACGCTCGCGCCGGCTTCGATCGGCGTGACGTTCTCGGTGAGAGAGGAAAGGCCCATGGACTCGAAACTAAAAGAAACGCCGCCCGAGGCAAGCGCCCCGCGCCGGAGATCCTGGGGTTAACCGATCAGCGCCAGATGGATTCATGCGCCATGGCCGTGCGCACGAAATAGAAAAGGCCTATGAAGCCGAGCACGACAAAGACGACTTCCAAGCTTCGGCCGATCGACGAACTCAGATCGAACAAACCGGTCAACGCCCAGCCCGCCGCCCAGGACGCGCCGACCAGTTCGGTGCCGACGAGAATAGTCAGCGCGGCCAGCGTGCGGGCATTGGTCCAGTTGACGGCTCTTTTCTCGGACATGGAAAGACCTTCTTTGTTTTTTCCTCTCTATATGATCCCAAATTGCGGCGCAATGCGGCTTTTTCCTCCACCCCGCTTGTACCGGTTCGCATTTTCGGGCAGAACAGCGCGCCTAGGCGCGGCAGTTCGCGCGCCGCTGCAGCCGGAGCCTCGAATCTGCCCATGATGCAAGAATTCCCCTTAGCCGTCGTACGTCGCGCCGCTCTCGCCCTTTCCCTTTGCGCCGCGGCGCTGGCGCCCGCCCACGCCCAGGCCCCGGCCAAAGCTCAAGCAAAAGTCCTGGCGACCGTCAACGGCGAGAGCATCACCAACGCGGACCTCGCCGCGGCGGAGAAGGAACTCGGCTCTTCGTTGCCCCACCAGATGAACGAGGCGGCGCGCCATGACGCCCTGATGAAATTCCTCATCGACGAACGGCTGGTCACGCAAAAAGCGATCGCCGCCAAAATGGACCAGACGCCTAAGTTCAAGCAGGATCTCGCCTTTTATCGGCAGCGGCTGCTGATGCAGACCTATCTCGGCAACGTCGCCAAGGAGGCGACGACGGATGCGGCGATCAAGGCCACTTACGACAAGATCGCCAAGGCGCAGAAGCCGGAAACCGAAATTCACGCCCTGCATATCCTGGTCAAGACCAAGGCCGAGGCCGAGGCGGTCGAAAAGCGCCTCAAGTCCGGCGAGGATTTCGGCAAGCTCGCCGACAAATTATCCAAGGACCCGGGAACCAAGGGCGGCGACCTGGGCTGGTTCACCAAGGAGCGCATGGTGCCGGAATTCGCCGACGCCGCCTTCAAACTGAAAGTGGGCGAGATTTCCCCGCCGGTGAAAACCCAGTTCGGCTGGCATGTGATCAAGGTCGTCGGCAAGAGGCAGACGCCTTTCCCGCCGCTCGAAAAGGTCAAGGGCCAGATCGAACATTTCGTGGCGCAAAGGGCGCAGAGCCAGGAGATTATGAAATTGCGCGAGGGCGCCAAAATCAAGCGCTTCGACCAAAGCGAGGCCAAACCGGCCGCGCCCGCTGCGGCGCCGAAGAAATAACGGTCGTAAGCCCCGCTCCGGCGGGGCTTTTTTTTCCGGAACGCGCCTCCGTTCGCCGCCCCGCGCGAAAGCGCTTGACGGCGAGGCCGCGGGCGACGCAAATCCGCGCCGGAACAATTTTTTGAGACTCGCCATGGCCGCGCCCGCACTTTCGCCCCTCGCGCCGAAAACCTTTCCCCATCTGCCGCCAATCGACGGCGTGCGCCTGGCGACCTGCGCCGCCGGCATACGCTATGCGGACCGCGCCGACGTCATGCTTGCCGTTTTTGATCGGGGCGCGACGGCGGCCGGCGTGTTCACGCGGTCGAAATGCCCCTCGGCGCCGGTGGACTGGTGCCGCGACATGCTGAGGCGCGGCCGCGGCAAAGCCCGCGCGCTCGTGGTCAATTCCGGCAACGCCAACGCCTTCACCGGCAAAAAGGGCAAGGAAGCGGCGGAACTGACGGCGAAAATGGCGGCGCAAGCCGTCGGCGCGGATGTCGAGCAGATTTTTCTCAGCAGCACCGGCGTGATCGGCGAACCGCTCGACGCGGCCAAATTCGAGGGCGTGCTGGAGCAACTGGCGGCCGAGGCGCGGCCCGACTGCTGGCTCGACGCCGCCAAGGCCATCATGACCACCGACACGTTTCCCAAAATCGCCACGGCGAAAGCCCGGATCGGCGAGGTCGAGGTCACGATCAACGGCATGGCCAAGGGCGCCGGCATGATTGCGCCGGACATGGCGACCATGCTCTCCTATGTTTTCACCGACGCCGCCATTTCCGCCGAGGTTCTGCAGGAACTCCTGTCGCGCGGCGTCAAAGGCTCGTTCAACGCCATTACGGTCGACAGCGACACATCGACCTCCGATACTTTGATGCTTTTCGCCACCGGCGCCGCCGAAAAGCGCGGCCAGAAGCCGATCAAGAAGCCTGGCGACAAAAAGCTGAAGGATTTCCGCGAAAAGCTCGAAGCGCTTCTGCTCGATCTCGCCCATCAGGTGGCGCGCGACGGCGAGGGCGCGCGCAAATTCGTCGAAGTGCGGGTGACCGGCGCCGAAAGCGACAAGGCGGCCAAAAAAATCGCCTTTTCCATCGCCAATTCGCCCCTGGTCAAGACTGCGGTCGCCGGCCAGGACGCCAATTGGGGCCGCGTCGTCATGGCGGTCGGCAAGGCCGGGGAAAAGGCGGAACGGGACCTTCTGTCGATCTGGTTCGGCGACTTGCGCGTCGCGCATAAGGGCGAGCGCGATCCCGATTATGATGAGGCGGCGGCTTCCGCGCTCATGAAAGAGGAAAATATCGTCATCCGCGCCGATCTCGGCCTCGGCAAGGGCGAGGCCAGGGTGTGGACCTGCGATCTGACCAAGGATTATGTCGCCATCAACGGCGACTATCGCTCGTGATGACCAGGCTGCTTCTGGTCGTGGCGGCGGCCCTGATCGATGCGGACAACCGGATTCTGCTGGCGCAGCGCCCGCAGGGCAAGAATCTCGCCGGCCTGTGGGAATTTCCCGGCGGCAAGGTCCACGAGGGCGAACGGCCGGAAGACGCGCTGATTCGCGAATTGCGCGAGGAATTGGGCATAGAGGTCAGAGAGCCCTGCCTCGCGCCACTGACCTTCGCCAGCCATCTTTACGACGATTTTCACCTGCTGATGCCGCTTTACCTCTGCCGGCGCTGGGAAGGCTTTGTCATGCCGCGCGAAAACCAGGCGCTGAAATGGGTCGCGGCCCGCAAGTTGCGGGATTATCCCATGCCGCCGGCCGACGAGCCGCTGATTCCGGCCCTGATCGACGTGCTGAGCTGAGGGGCCGCCTGAAGAGCCTTGCGCTTATGACCATATCGCCGAGCCGGATATGCGTTCATGTTTCATTAATCTCAGCGCGTATAACTAGTATATTGCGATGCACCATAATGAATTAGGCAAAAATTGTTCGGTTTTGGGGAACTTAAGTTCAAACTGTGACATTTTCGCCAACTTTGCAGGCCAACAAACGTGACTAGGTGTGAACGCCTAAATTTCGGCCTTGAACTTTATGCTGCACTGCAACATATTCGATCGAGGTGAGGAAAGCCTGCGGAAGGGATCCTGCAACAGCGGCGATACGCCGCTTAGGAAAAAGGAATACCACATGGAACAGACCGTGATCCATGGCGGCGTGATACGCAGACTATGGCCGGCAGACCTCCCCGCTTTCCGGGAGCATCTTTTGCGCCTTGACCCGCAAAGCCGGTTCGAACGTTTCGCAATGGCGGTCAATGACGACTTTCTCGTCCGCTACGCCGAGCGATGCTTCGGCATCGACGACGTCATCTACGGCTATTACGTCGATGGGACTTTGCGCGGGGCCGGCGAATTGCGCGCGGTCGGCGCCAACATCATCGGCGGTTCGGTCGAGGCGGCCTTCAGCGTCGAAAAGCCGTGGCGCCGCCTGGGCGTGGGTACGGAGCTGATGTCGCGCATCGTGCGCGCCGCCCGCAACCGCCGCGCCGACGCGCTCTATATGTCCTGCCTGTCGAACAATGTCGCCATGCAGGGCCTGGCGCGCAAATTCGCCGCGGATCTCCGCTTCGAGACCGACGACACGACCGGCAAGCTCGTGGCGCGGGCGCCTTCCGCCTCCTCGGTCTGGGGAGAAATGGCGGACAATGCGACGAGCTTCGCCACCGCCATGCTCGATCTGCAGACGCGGGTCTTCTCGTTGCAGCCGCGGGCGTAATTTTCCCGGCCGCCGCATCGGCGGCGGCCGTCCTCCCAAACTGAAAGGGCGCGTCGATCGACGCGCCCGTTTTTTTTGCCGCAAGCGACCGTCTCACACCTGCCGTTCGATCATCATATTCTTGATCTCCGCGATCGCCTTGGCCGGGTTCAGGCCCTTGGGGCAGACGCGGGCGCAATTCATGATCGTGTGGCAGCGATAGAGCCGGAACGGGTCTTCGAGAGTGTCGAGCCTTTCGCCCGTCGCCTCGTCGCGCGAATCGATCAGCCAGCGATAGGCCTGCAGCAAAGCGGCGGGGCCGAGATAGCGCTCGCCGTTCCACCAATAGGAGGGACAGGAAGTCGAGCAGCAGGCGCACAGAATGCATTCGTAGAGACCGTCGAGTTTTTCCCGGTCCTGCGGCGATTGCAGCCATTCCTTTTCCGGCTGCGGCGTCGTCGTGTGCAGCCAGGGCTCGATGGAGGCGTGCTGGGCGTAAAAGGTGGTCAGGTCCGGCACCAGGTCCTTGACCACCGGCATATGCGGCAGCGGAAAGATTTTCACCGGCGCCGCCACGTCATCGATGGCCTTGGTGCAGGCGAGCGTGTTCTCGCCGTCAATATTCATGGCGCAGGAGCCGCAAATGCCCTCGCGGCAAGAGCGGCGCAAGGTCAGGGTCGGATCGATCTTGTTCTTGATGTAGAGCAGCGCGTCGAGCACCATCGGGCCGCAATCGTCGCGATCGACCCAGTAAGCGTCGATGGAGGGATTGCGGCCGTCGTCGGGATTCCAGCGATAGATGCGGAATTCGGTCAGCCGTTTCGCGCCGGCCGGCTTCGGCCAGCTCTTGCCCTGGCCGACGACGGAATTCTTGGGCAGTGCAAATTCGACCATTGGCCTTGCTCTCTTGCTTGGCGGGACGGCGGAGGCTTGTCAGTAAACGCGCGCCTTGGGCTGGATGTATTCGACTTCGTCGGTCATGGTGTAGCTGTGCACCGGACGGTAATCGAGCGACGCCGATTTGGCTGCATCGTCGATCTTCGCCAGCGTGTGCTTCATCCAATTTGCGTCGTCGCGATTGGGGAAATCCTCGCGCGCATGGGCGCCGCGCGATTCCTTGCGATTGGCCGCGCCCTCCATGGTGACCGTCGCCTGGAGGATCAGATTGTCGAACTCCAGCGTCTCGATCAGGTCGGAATTCCAGATCAGCGAGCGGTCGGTGACGCGCGCGTCTTCGCGCGCCTTCCACACGTCATGGATGAGCTTGACGCCCTCCGCCAGCACTTCGCCTGTGCGGTAGACGGTGCAATTGCTCTGCATCACCTTCTGCATGCGCAGGCGCAATTCGGCGGTCGGCGTCGCGCCATTGGCGTTCCGGGTCTGATCGAGGCGCGAAAGCGCGCGATCGGCCGAATCCTCCGGCAGAGCGTCCTGCTTGGCGCCGGGCTTGACGATTTCCGCCGCGCGCTGGCCGGCGGCGCGGCCGAAAACCACAAGGTCGATCAGCGAATTGGAGCCGAGGCGATTGGCGCCGTGCACCGAGACGCAGGCCGCTTCGCCGATCGCCATCAGGCCGGGCACGACCATATCGGAGCCATCGCTCTTGAGGGTCAGCGCTTCGCCATGAAAATTGGTCGGTATGCCGCCCATATTGTAATGGGCGGTCGGCAGGACCGGGATCGGCTCGCGCGTCACCTCCACACCGGCGAAAATCTTGGCGCTCTCCGAAATGCCGGGCAGGCGCTCATGCAGGATTTTCGGATCGAGATGATCAAGATGCAGGAAGATGTGGTCCTTGTTCTTGCCGACGCCGCGGCCTTCGCGAATCTCCATTGTCATGGCGCGCGAGACCATGTCGCGCGGCGCGAGGTCTTTCACGCTCGGCGCATAGCGCTCCATGAAGCGCTCGCCGGCGGAATTGGTGAGATAGCCGCCCTCGCCGCGCGCGCCCTCGGTGATCAGGCAGCCGGCGCCGTAAATGCCGGTGGGGTGAAACTGCACGAATTCCATATCCTGCAGCGGCAGGCCGGCGCGCAAAACCATCCCGCCGCCGTCGCCGGTGCAGGTATGGGCGGAGGTGCAGGAGAAATAGATGCGGTTATAGCCGCCGGTCGCGAGAATGACGAGTTGGGCGCGGAAGCGGTGGATGGTGCCGTCGTCCAGTTTCAGGCAGACGACGCCGCGGCAGCGGCCTTGCGCATCCATGATCAGGTCGATGGCGAAATATTCGATGAAGAATTCGGTCGAATTCCGCAAAGCCTGGCCATAGAGCGTGTGCAGCATGGCATGGCCGGTGCGGTCGGCGGCGGCGCAGGTGCGCTGGGCCGGCGGGCCCTTGCCGAAATCCGTGGTCATGCCGCCGAAGGGACGCTGGTAGATCTTGCCGTCCTCGGTACGCGAGAAGGGCACGCCCCAATGCTCCAGCTCATAGACGGCGGCGGGGGCGTTGCGGCAGAGATATTCGATCGCGTCCTGGTCTCCGAGCCAGTCGGAGCCCTTGACGGTGTCGTACATATGCCACTTCCAGTTGTCCGGCCCCATATTGCCGAGCGAGGCGGCGACGCCGCCCTGCGCCGCCACCGTATGCGATCGCGTAGGAAAGACTTTGGTCACGCAAGCGGTGCGCAGGCCCGCCTGCGAACAGCCGACCGTGGCGCGCAGACCCGCGCCGCCGGCGCCGACCACCACCACGTCGAAAGTGTGGTCCTCGATCGGATAGGCCTTGCCGCCTATGGCTGCTTTGGCGGGGGCGTCACTGGGCGCCATGGATCGAACCTTTCGAATGGAATGACGAGTCGGGCGGCGCAGGCCGCCCGGCGACTAATGGAAGGAGAGGCTCAGCACGCCGTAGATGGCGGACAAGCCGACCGCGGCGCTGAAACAGGCGTTGGCCATCAGCGCCAGCATCTTCAAATGTTCGGAATGAACGTAATCCTCGATGATCACCTGCATGCCCATGGACATGTGCCAGGCGCCGACGCCGACGAACAGGATCATTACGATGGCGGGCAAAGGCATGCCGAGAATGGCGCGGGCGCTTTCATAATCGCGGCCGAGCAGCGACAGAAGGATGACGACGAAGAAGACGGTCAGCGGCAGAAGCGCAAAAGCCGTCAGGCGCGTGCGCCAGGCGTGTTTGGTGCCGGAGCGCGCCGAGCCGAAATGGTTCACCCGCGCCCGGGGGGTTTGCTGCGAAAAGTTCGCGCTCATAAGTCCTCCCTCAGCGCAGGATGAAAACGGCGATCCAGATCAGGACCGTGAGAGCGGCGGCGGCGACGACCGAGCCCCAGGCGAGCATGTCGCGCTCTTGCGGCCCGAATCCCCTGCCGGCGTCCCAAATGGCGTGGCGGATGCCGCCCATCGCATGCAGCATCAGCGCGAATGTGTAACCGAACAGGACCAGCTGGCCGAGGAAGGAGCCGAACAGGGTCGCGGCCGTATGATAGGTGCGCGAATCGCCGGAGGCGGCCAGCAGGAAATAGGCGAGCAGCAGGGTGCCGAAATAGAGCGCCGCGCCGGTGACGCGATGCAGAATCGACGCCGCCATGGTCGGCGACCACCGATAGATCTGCAGATGCGGCGAGAGCGGGCGGCGCTGTTCGAGCGGGATCGGGCTCGGATCGGCCTTGGCCATGAAATCCCCCTTTTCTGTCCGGGAAGGCGGGTCAAGGCGACAAAAAGCCGCGCCTACCGCCCTTTAGGAGACGAAGACCTCACTAATCCAATCAAGGTTGCGGCGCAACAGAAAGGGTCTCAGCCCTTTGGGGGATTGGCCCTCTTCCGCGCGGAGTTGGTTCGCCGCCAAAACCGCAAAAAACCGCGGCCGAGGTTCAGCTTTGGCAAGCCGAAGCGCCGGAACCGGCGGCGGGGAACTGGCGCCCTCCCCCTCTTCTTTTTCGAATCGCGCCGCCGCGCCGGCGGCGCGGCCTGAGAATTTCTGAATTCGTGCTGCGACCAAATTTTTTTTCCGTCGCCGGGTTTGATCCAAGTCATTGTGCAGTGCGGGAGAGAGGATTTTCGCGCGCGCGGCAATTGTCCTAAAGGACCATATTCTTCCTTTTTAATCCGTACTATCCCCCATTTTGTGCACTGCAGCAAAAATTGTTGCGCTGCAGAATAAAGAATTCCGTTGCGTCGATTGGCTGCGGTTTTTCGCTGTCTCCCCCCCGAAGGCCGCAGCCTTTCGGCGCTCCCTTTTCAGACCGGCCGAAAAGGGCCGGCACAGAGAGACGAGGAACCACATGACCACCAGCGCCATTGTCACAGATGAATCCGCTCACGCCGCCGTCGATGACAATGAGGAAGCCCGCGTCGCCCGCGTCTTCTATGTGGTTGTGGCCCTGGTTCTGGTCTCCTACGCCATTGCCGGCTCGCTCTTCGGCATGGGCGGCGTCAGCGCCGTCGCAATGGTCGAGGCGGCCCTCATGCTGGCGGCCTGCGTGTTCCTGACCCGCGGCTGATCGGCTCTCGCTCGACAAAAACCCCCGCCGGCGCCGCCAGCGGGGGTTTTTTTGCGTCGAAATCGGCTCAGCGCGGCAGCAGCGCCCAATAATCGAGGTCGAGAATGACGGCGGGGTCGTAGCCCTCGCCCTCTTTCAGCGGATGGGCGGCGCAAGGCTTGTCCTTGGCGGCGATGGTGCGCAGGCGCAGAGCGCCGACATCGTCGCGGCCATGGATTTCGGCGCGCTCCAGCACTTCGGTCCAGGCGAAGACGGTCAGGCCGGCGAAGAGCGGACTGACATGGCGCCCGCCATTGATCGCCGCAATATGGAAGGCGTTGGCGAAGCCGTTGAAGGTCAGGGCGCGCGCGAGCGAAATGACATGGCCGCCATAGATCAGGCGGCGGCCGAAGCGGCCCTGGCTTTCGGTGAACTGGTTGAAATGGACTTTCGCCGTATTCTGGTAGAGGCGAGTGGCGAGCTGGTGCTCCGCCTCCTCCACCGTCATCCCGTCCACATGGTCGATGCGCTCGCCCGGCAGATAATCGCCCCAGCGATGGGGCGAACCGGCGAGGGCGAAGTCATATTTGCGCGTCTCGATGATCGGGCAGGCGTCGCCGAGCTGGTCGGGGGCGAGCGCCCGCGGCAATTGCGGCGTGACTTCCGGCGGCGGCGGATTTTTCGGGTCGCGCTTGCGCACCATCACCCAGCGCACATATTCGAGCACGGTGGCGCCGCGCTGGTTGAAGCCGCGCGAGCGGACATAGACGACGCCGGTCTGGCCGTTGGAATTCTCCTTGAGGCCGATGACCTCGGACGTCGCGGAAAGCGTGTCGCCGGGATAGACGGGCGCAAGGAAGCGGCAATCGGCATAGCCGAGATTGGCCACGGCATTGAGCGAAATATCCGACACGGTCTTGCCGAAGACGATGTGAAAAACCAGCAGATCGTCCACCGGGCTCTTGGCGTAGCCGATCGCGTGGGCGAAAGCGTCGGAGGACTGCACGGCGAAACGCGAGCCGTAAAGAGCGGTGTAAAGCGCGACGTCGCCGGTCGTCACCGTCCGCGGCGTCGAATGGACGATGACCTTGCCAAGCTTGAAGTCTTCGAAAAAATTGCCGGAATTGGTCTTGCTCATGAATGCGCCCCCGCGGCCGAAGGATTTCGGCTGCGTTTAGGGCAGCCGGACGGCGCTGGCAACTACCCTTTCGTGGCCAGGGCCTCCAGCCTGGCCGAAAGCTCGGCGGCGTCGCCCGTAAGGGCCAAAGTCTTGCGCCGCGCCGTGGCGCCGCCGGCGATTTTCACGCGAGACGCCGGAATTTTCACAGCTTTCGCGACCAGCGCGATCAGGGCGTCATTGGCTTTGCCGTCCTCGGGAACGGCGCGCACCCGCGCCTTCAACACGCAAGTTCCATCCGCCAGGATTTCCGCCCCCTCCAGCGCGTCGCGCGCGGATTTGGGGGTCAGTCGCACATGCAGATGGACGCCGTCCGCCCGCGCCGTGAAGAATTTCGGCGCGCCGCTCATGACGTCACGTCGAAGCCATCACCAAGGCGCGCGCCACCTGGTCCAGCTCCATCTGGATGAAGGAGAGCAGCAGCAGCAGCACGATCGGCGAAATGTCCATGCCGCCGATGACCGGCAGGAAGCGCCGGATCGGCCGCAGGGCCGGCTCCGTCAGGGCGTTGAGGCCGTTCCAGACCGAGCGCACGAAATCGTTGCGGATGTTGATGACGTCGAAGGCGAGCAGCCAGGACATGACCGCCATGACGATAATCACCCACCAGTAAAGGCTAATGGCCATATCGAGCACCCGGAACAGGGGCAGGATGAAAGAGGCGGCGGACATTGCGACTCCGGAGGGTTCTGAGTTTTCGGTTCTGGCGGTTGTTTAAGCCGTTGTCGCGGCGCAAACAAGTTTTCCGCCGTTTTTCGCCGCCGCAATTGACAGGATTTGGCCCGCGCCCTAAACACGCGCACCGGAGCGGGGCTGTAGCTCAGTTGGGAGAGCGCTGCAATCGCACTGCAGAGGTCAGGGGTTCGAATCCCCTCAGCTCCACCAAAGTTTTTTGGCATTCCTGTATTACCATTAAAATCAGTTTATTAAGCGAAAAGCGATCTACCCATCGTACCCGGCGACGGGCCCAGAAGGCCCTGTGGATAAGCTGCGGCCGGAAGGCGAGGCCGTGGCCTAATCTACTGCCCGACTCTTATCCTAACCTCACGCCATCCTCATGGTGAAAGTCCCGCCTATCGCTCTCCCCTCGCCTCCTCTAGCCGCCACCGCCGCAACGTGGTGGTCAAAATCACACGCTTGATGCCGTCGAACAAGGTCAGGTTCCGGCGGGAAGCGGGCATAGCGCGAAGGACCGCTCCCGAGAAAACACCGGTCGATGGCTGAATGGAAAGGATGCGCCAGAAGCGGGAATTCACGGATGGCTGGTCCAATTTCCAGACTCGACCCCGAAGAAACCTTCAGTCCGCTCCTCTCACCGTCTCTTCATGAGCGCGCACCAGCCAATTCGGTGAACGAAAACCATCGGCCCGCCATGACCCTAGGTCGATTTTGCCTATCCTCCATCGACTGAAACAATGAGAAGATAGCGACGCGACCACGGCCACTCGAAGGGGCCTAGTGGCAGTCCATGTCGCGCGCGCGACCTGGCGATCGAAGGCGCAGGCGCGCTCGGCGGCCTGCCCCTGCTGAACTCGCCGGCTACCCAATAAAATTTGACGCCCTAAGGTGTGCGCCGCCCCGATTATCTCGTCAGGAGCACGAAGCGGCCATCGAAATCGGACGCCGGCTCGGCGACTTTGACCGAGTCTTTCTCAGCGTCGACCCGTCTAACCGAAGCGCTGTGCCTCCGACGGATCACATTTACGACCCAAAGGCCCGTTGCTGCGGGCAGCCGCGGCGCTACGTCAACGATTCGGCGTTGTAGCATCCTGCTTGCCGACCAAGGCTGCGAGGCGCGAAGCCATGATCTCGTCGGACGCAGGAAAGTTCCCAATTGAAGACCTGCAGGCGCTCATTCGGCTAAGTCCTGATAGTCCAATCCCAAAAAACGACTTGATTTGGAGCAAGACGCCCCCGCGCGTCGACAGGTATCCTTTCAATTTTAGGCGGGGCTTTCAAGCCTGCTCTCGTCGCGCGCGGGAGCGTGCGGCCGCAAAAGCGACTAAAGGAGGCGCCTATGCGACGGGGCAAACTGACAGCTGTGATCGTAGCGCTCGCGGGAACCATGGCCTTTTCGGGCTCGGCATGGGCGCTGGCCGCCGTGACAACCGCAAACGTCAACCTGCGCGAGGGTCCGGGAACGCGTTATCGGGTTTTGACGGTCCTGCCGCCGGACACGGCCGTCGACGTCGGCGGCTGCAACCGCGGCTGGTGCCTGACCCGGGTCGACGACCTCACCGGCTGGGTCTCCGAGCGATATCTCGCCGGCCTCGTGAATCCGCCGGTGATAGGGGAGTCCTATTTTATCCCGATCTTTCCGGGATATTATTACCCATATTGGGGACGCTGGTATCGTCCGCATGCGCCCTACTATCGCCATCTTCACCATCGCTGGCCCCATCCGACGCCGACGGCGCGCCCGCACGGGTTCCATCACGCGCCACGGCATATGGCGCCGCGTCAATTTCATCATCCGGGCGCGGGCTTCCGTCG
>CAYRNB010000054.1:0-20535 GCA_964425315.1 uncultured Rhodoblastus sp. | reverse complement strand
CCCCAGCCTGCTCCAAAGCCGGCTTCACACGCGACATGAACGCTTGATATCTAGCAGGGTCCCGTATCTCGACATCAAATATAACAAATGCTGACAAATCCATTCCTTCCCAACTCAGGTCTGATTTGTAGTCGAGCATAGTTGAACAGTTCTTCAGCGGCATCAGGCACTGTCGCCGCATCGCAACGCGATATGAGAAACACGCCGCCAACTTCCTTGCCTTCGTCAAGCTCGCGGCGATTCGGCTCTGGCTGAGCGTTTATGAGTCCACGACCTAGGCCAAGGCGATAGCCGCCACCAGCCTTCCGTAATCGGCTTCCTTGCGGTGGGTCTTGCGGCGATAGGAAAAAAAACGCGCCTCGTCCGCATAGGTGTCGAGGCGCAGGTTTTCGAAAAGGCCGATTTCCGCCCGCCGCGCCCGCATTTCGATGAAGCCGGGCAGGTCGAAAAAATAATGACCGGCCTTCTCCGAGGATGCGAAATAGCCCGCGAAACCCTCTTCCTCGGCGACAAAGCGGGCGAAAAATTCCGGGCCCACCTCATAAGAATCCGGACCTATGGTCGGCCCCAGCGCCGCGGCGATATTGGCCCGTCTCGCCCCCAAAGCCTCCATGGCGGCGACAAGCGCCTCGACCATGCCGGAAAGCGCGCCTTTCCACCCGGCATGGGCCGCGCCGATCACCCCCGCCGATTTGTCGGAGAAGAGCATGATTCCGCAATCGGCCCCGGTGACGCCGAGCGCCAGCCCCGGCGTCGTCGTGACCAGGCCATCGCAGCGGGGGCGCGCGCCTTCCGCCCAGGGAGCGGAGACGGCGAGCGCATCGGCCGAATGGATCTGGTAGGGAACGAGCAGATTTTCCGCCGCCACGCCCAGATGGTGCGCCATGCGGGCGCGGTTTTCCTTCACCGCCGCCTTGTCGTCATTGGAGCCGACGCCGCCGTTGAGCGAGGCGTAAACGCCCCGCGACACGCCGCCCTGGCGGGTGAAAAAGGCGTGAGCGACGCCTTGCAGCGCGTCCGTTTCGATGGCGAAGCCGGTCGATTGTCCCGTCATCAATCATCCTGCTGGGGCAGAAAGCCCGGAACGTCGCGCATCCCCCGCCGCGTGACCGCCAGGACCTTGAAGAGCGCGCCCATTTCATTCTCGCCGACGCCGATGAGCCGCGTCAGGGCCGCATCCACCTCGGCCGCCTGTTCCGGCGTCGCATTGGCCTTGAGCATATCGGCGCGCTGCACGATGCCGATTTCGCGCAAAAATTCGGACTGGCTGACCGGGCCATGGACCTCGGCGCTCCCGGAGCGGGCGGCGCGCGACAGAGCGGCGAAATCGACATGGGCGGTGAGATCGACCGCGCCCGGTTCGGCGAGCGGATCGACGAATTGATGCGCCTTGACCGCCTGCAGGGTCTCGCCGAATCCCGTATGGCTGTAACCGTAATCGACAGCGAGGGCCGCGCCGTTCTGCTGGAAGATGCGGGCGGCGATGCGCAACATCAGCCTTTGCGCCGCCGCGCCGATCTCGAGAACGGCGCCGTCGGGGGCCTGGACCTTGATATAGGGCTCGATCTCGTCGCTCAGGCTGAAGGCGAGGCCGCCGTCGTCGGGATCGAGGCCGACCAGCCTTTCGCGCCAGCCTTGCGGCGTCTTCAGATAATGACGCACCGGCAGTGCGTCGAAAAATTCATTGGCGAGGACAATGATTGGGCCCGCCGGAACCTCGTCGAAAGTTTTCCTCCATGCGACCGGCTTGCCGCAATCGGCGAGAGCCTGGCGCTGCTCCGCGATCAGAATGTCGCTGGTTTCGACGAGGTTGACGTCGATTGCGGCGAAAAAGTCCGGGGCCGCCTGCGCCGCCCGCAGCGCATCGGCCATGAGCAGGCCGCGCCCTGGCCCCAGTTCGACCAGGCGCAAGGTTTCCGGCGCGCCGATCCGGCTCCACATTTCCGCCGCCCACAAGCCGAGCAATTCGCCGAACATCTGCGAAATTTCCGGCGCGGTGACGAAATCGCCCTGCGCGCCGAAGGGATTGCGCGTGGTGTAATAGCCCTTGGTGGGGTGGGTCAGCGCCAATTCCATATAGCGCTCGATCGAGATCGGCCCCTCTTCCGCGATGATGTCGCGGATTTCCGCCCCGAGATCATTGCCCGCTTCCGTCATGCCCCCTCCTGACTGAAACCCTTTTCCGCTTCCGGCGCTTTGCGGCGCAGGGCGTAAACGATCAGTAAACCGCCGATGACGACCAGCGGCGCGGACAGAATCATGCCCATGGTGGCGCCGCCGAACAAAAAGCCGAGCTGCGGGTCCGGCTGGCGGAAAAATTCGCAAAAAATACGCGCCAGACCATAAAGGCCGACGAAGAGCCCGCTGGTCAAGCCGGGCCGGCGGAAGGCGCCTTTCCGCACGACGTATAGAAGGATAAGGCCGAGCACGATTCCCTCGAGGCCCGCCTCGTAAAGCTGGCTCGGATGGCGCGGCTCCGGCCCCGCGCCGGGAAAGATCATCGCCCAGGGAACGTCCGTCGGCCGCCCCCATAATTCCGGCTTGATGAAATTGGCGATGCGCACCAGGAAGAGGCCGATCGGCGCCACGGAGCAGCACAAGTCGCCGACGCTCAACACCGGAACCCCGACGCGGCGGGCGAAGATCCAGGCGCCGAGCGCCGCTCCCGCCAGGCCGCCGTGAAACGACATGCCGCCCTTCCACAATTGTGGAATTTGCCACGGATGATGCAGGAAGAACGGCAGATTATAGAAGAGGACATAGCCGGTTCGCCCGCCCAGCACCGCGCCGAAGGCGACAAAAACCAGCAGATCGTCGAGCCGGTCCGCCGGCGGGCGCGGCGCGCCGCCCCATAAGCGCTCATTGCCGGCGAGCCGCATCGCGATGAGCCAGCCGGCGACCAGCGAAACAATATAGCCCATGGCGTACCAGCGAATGGGCAGGGGGCCGAGATGGATCATCACCGGATTGATGACCGGGTAGGGAATCAGAAAGAGCGGCATTTAACAGTCCTGTCGCCGGGGCCCCGTGCAAAAGGGGGTAAAGGGTGGCGGGCCGGTCGGCAAGAGTCTGCATCGCCCGGACAAAAGTCTTTCGACAAAAAACTTGCCTTTCCGACTTTTCGCGCCCATGTCACGAATGGAAGATTTTTTGCGGGAGTTGCTCATGGCCAAGTCTTCTTTGCGCCTTTTCAACGACGTGTCGCGCCTGATGAACGACGCCGCCGGCGCGGCCAAGAGCCTCGGCCGCGAGGCGGAAGCCGCGGTGAAAGGCCAGGTCGAACGCATTCTCTCCGGCATGGACGTGGTCTCACGCGAGGAATTCGAGGCCGTCCGCGATATGGCGGTGGCGGCGCGCAACGCCAACGAGGCGCTGGAGCGGCGCATCGCCGAGCTCGAGGCGAAACTCGCCGAAGCCGAACCGAAGGCCTGAGCTTTTTTCGCGCGCGCTAAAATTTCCCGTCTCGCAGGCGCCGGTCCGTCAAACGGGCCGGCATTTTTGTCGCAGGTCGATAGCTGTGGAAGCCTTGCCGCGCGGCATGGACGAATCTGAGCGAATCCAGCACCTTCCGCCGCATCGCGGACAGGATTCCGTCAAAGGGCAAATCTGACTATAGTGGGCTGGCCGGGTGATTCGCGGCGAAAAAAGGGGCACTCTTGCGGTCCTTTTCCGCGCCTGTCCGGAATGCGTTAGCCGCGTATTCTTTCAACTGTCGCGCCAAGCGCGTTCGGGACCGAGCAATGCTGCTGTCTGGAATCGAAACCGAAGAGAGGCCGGAGCACCCGGTCGATGTGGTCGAACGTCTCGCCACGTTGCAGAATTGGAGTTTTGACCGCGACGATCCCGACGAGATTTCGATCGGCGTCGCCGGCGCCTGGGCCGATTATAATGTCGCCTTCACTTGGCTGCCGCAGCATGAAGCCCTGCATCTCGCATGCGCCTTCGACCTGAAAATACCGGAAAGGCGGCGCGCCGAAATGGCGCAACTCGTCGGCCGGATCAACGAAAAGCTGTGGATCGGCCATTTCGACCTGTGGTCGCAGGAGGGAGTCGTCATGTTCCGCCACGCATTGCCGCTCGCCGGCGGGGCGGGCGTCAGCGACGCGCAATGCCAGGCGCTTCTCGCCCTGGCGCTGGAAGCTTGCGAGCAATATTACCAGTCGTTCCAATTCGTCGTTTGGGCCGGGAAATCGGCGAGCGAAGCGTTGGAAAGCGCCATGTTCGAGACCTCCGGCGCGGCCTGATGGGCGCCGCGCCGCAATCCCTGGCCCTGGTCGGCGCCGGCAAGATGGGCGCCGCCCTGCTTAACGGCTGGCTCGCCGCCGGCCTCGATCCGCGCAGCCTTTCGGTTTACGAACCCCAGCCAGACGCGGCCATCGCGGCGCTCGCCGCGCAAAAGGGTTTTGCGCTCAATCCGCCCCCCGCCGCGGCCGAGACGGTCGTACTGGCGATCAAGCCGCAGGTTCTCGAAGCCGCCGCGCCGCCGCTCGCGCCTTTGTTCGGCGCGGAAACGCTGCTCATTTCCATACTTGCGGGAAAGACCGTCGCCGATCTCGCCGCCCGCCTGCCGGCGCGGCGCATCGTGCGCGCCATGCCCAATACGCCGGCGGCGATCGGGCGCGGCATAACCGGCGCTTTCGCCAGCGCCGAGGTTTCGGCGGCCCAGCGCGAGATCGCGCATTTCCTTCTCGCCGGCGTCGGCGCGGTCGAATGGGTCGCAGACGAAAGCCTGATCGACGCGGTCACCGCCATTTCCGGCTCGGGCCCGGCCTATGTCTTCTATCTGGTCGAAGCCCTTGCCTCGGCGGGCGCTTCGCTCGGCCTGCCGGAGGATCTCGCCCTGCGTCTGGCGCGCGCCACCGTCGAAGGGGCCGGCGAACTGCTGCATCGCTCGCCCGACATTGCCGCGTCGATCTTGCGCCAAAACGTCACCTCGCCCGGCGGCACGACCCAGGCCGCGCTCGACGTGCTGATGGCTTCCGACGGCCTCAGCCCCCTGATGGCGCGCGCTTGCGCCGAGGCGGCGCGCCGGGCGCGCGAACTTTCCGGCTGAAAACGCGTATATTCCCTGCTTGGCGCCCCGCCTCAAAGGGCGCAAGTTTCGCACTTGAACAGGGAATGGCCATGACCGAAGCGAAGCAGGGTCCAAAAAAAGGCGCGTCTGGCGAGGCGCGCGAAAAAATCGTCGACGCCTTGATGGGGCTTGCGGCCGAAAAGGACTGGGAGGCGATTTCGCTTTCCGACGTCGCCGACCGCGCCGGCGTGAGCCTCGCGCAATTCCGCGATTGTTTCCCGTCGAAAGGCGCGGTTCTCGGCGGCTTTTCGCGCCGTATCGACCGACAGGTGCTCGAAGGCGGCATGGGCGACCTCGCCGGGGAGAGCGACAAGGACCGGCTGTTCGACGTGCTGATGCGGCGTTTCGACGCCATGGCGCCCTACAGAAAAGCGCTCAAGAAGATCAACGCATGGGCCATGCGCGATCCGCTGTCGCTGCCGGCGCTCAACCAATTGGCGATGAATTCCCTGCGCTTCATGCTGGAGGCGGCGGGCCTTTCCAGCGAAGGGCCGCTCGGAGCGCTCAAACTGCAGGGCCTGGCGCTCGCCTGGACGCATGTCTTCCACATCTGGCTCGCCGACGATTCGCCCGACCAGGCGACGACCATGGCGGCGCTCGACAAGGAGCTTTCGCGCGGCGAGATTTTTGTCGGCCGCGCCGAGGATGCGCAGCGTTTTCTGGAGCCGCTGGCGGCGCCGATGAAGGCTCTCGCGGACAGGTTTTTCGGCGGCGGCGGAAAGGAGTGAATGTCCGGGTCAGCCGCCGGCCGCGTCTGGTTTAGCCCGTAGATTTCAGCAGCTGATTATTGCTGAGCGTGACCGATTGCCTCTTCTGGGTTCGGCGCGGCCGTCGCCACGCCCCGCCTCATTCCTCTCCGCTGGAGGCGTAAATGTCGCGTTCGCCCAGTTCGTCGGCGCGCCGGCGCGCCATTTCCTCGGCGTAGCGGCGCAGAGCGTAAGCTTCTGAAAGAATGCCCGCCAACCGCCGGTCGGCGCTCGATTCAACCACCGGAAGGAGGTCGATTTCCGCCGATTCGAAGCGGGACAAGGCGGTTCGGATGGAATCGCCGACGGTCAGCGCCACATCCCGTCCCTGAATCATTTCGCCGACTACAAGGAGCGTTTCCGCATCGTCGAGATCGCGGTCATGCGCGCCGGCGACGTCGATGAGGCCGAGATAGCGGCCCTCCTCGTCCACGACGAAAACCCGCGTTGCGGCGCCGAGCGGAAAGGCCTTGCGAAAGGCGGCGAGCGGCATATTCGGCGGGACGGTGCGCGGGCCGCGGTCCATCAGCCGGCCCACATTGAGTTCGCCGAGCCAGCCGACGTCATGGGCGCCGCGGATCGCTATGCCGCGCAAATGGAAGCGCCAGGTGGCGAAACTGTAGCCGAAGGTGGCGCGCACCAGGGTCGACGCGACGACGACCGCGGTCAGCACGCCGAAAGTGGAGGCGATGTCGCCGGTGGTTTCCAGCGTCAGCGCGGTCATGGTGATCGGCGCGCCGATGATCGCCGTGCCCATCGCGCCCATGCCGACCAGGCTGAATGCCTGCAGGTGCGGCGTGGACAAGGGCGCGACCAAGTCAAGGAGCCGGGCGCAGAGCGCGCCAAGGAGACTGCCCATCAGCAGCGAGGTGGAGAACAGGCCGCCGCGAAATCCGGCGCCGAGCGAAGCCGAGGAAGCCAGAATTTTGATGGCCAGCACCAGGGCCACCATGCCCACCGGCCAGGTCATGGCGAGATTGGCGCGGATGGCGCCGTGACCGCTGCCCATGGCCTCAATGGCGACGAGGCCCAGCAGCGCCATGGCGACGCCGCCGATCGCCGGCCGCGCCCAGGCCGGGGCGCCGGAGCGCCGGATCGTCTTGTCGAAAAAAGTGACCAGCTGCATGATCCCGACGCCGAGAACCGCGGCGATGACGCCGATGACGACAAAAGGCCCATATTCCCAGAGCTGGATCGGTTGATGCACGTGCGGCAAGAAGAACATTTCCTTGTCGCCGACGATTTCGCGCAAGGTGATCGTGGCCGTGACCACCGCCAGGCAGACCGGGCCGAGAGCGGCGACCGTATAGCTGCCGAGCACCAGTTCGAAGGCATAGAAGGCGCCGCAGAGGGGGGCGTTGAACGCGGCGGCGATCGCTCCGCCCGCCCCCGCCGCGGTGAGCAAGCGCAGATCACCGCGCCGCAGCCGCAGCGCCTGGCCGAGACTGGAGAAGATCGAGGCGCCGATCTGGCTGTAGGCGGCCTCCATGCCGACCGCGGCGCCAGCCGCGTTGGAGCCTAGCGTCGCGATCACCAGCCGGACGCTGGCCCCGAACGGCATTTTGCCGCCGAAAAGGGCGTTGGCTTCGATCGGATCGATGGTCTCCTGTGGCCACAGGCGGCGCATGACCGCCATGCCGACGCCGGTCAGAAGGCCAATGGCCGGCGGCAGGAAAGCGATCCGCCGCCAGTCCACATGCGCGGCGTCGCTGAGATTGACCCCTTCCGGCAAAGCGTAGATGAGCGTGTGCAGCGCCTTGGCCGTTTCATGCAGGACCGCGACGGTCGCCCCCGCCGCAACCCCAGCCAGAGCCGAGAGGATCGCCAAAGCGAAGGGCGCGTCGCGCAGGCGATGGCGCCAGCGGGCCTGCCAGGCGAGAAACCGGCGCCGCGCCGGGTGGCCTTTCGCGCTGTCCGGACGGTTGTTCATTGCCGCTGCAACTCCCGCGCCATCCGGGCGGTGACCACCAGGGCGGCGCAGGGGACGCGGGCGATGACCGTCTCGCTGTTGCTGCCGAGCATGGCGCGACGGAGCGGCGTGCGGCCTTCGCTGCCGAGCACGATGAGGTCGGCGTCGGCTTCGGCGGCGGCGGCGACGATCATATCGGCCGGGACGCCCTGGGCGACCTTGCCGGTGGCCTCGCGTCCCGCGGCGCGCAAAGCGGCGACCGTGCGCTCGACAATGACCGCCGCCTCCGCCTGACGTTGCGGGCTGTGGCTCGGCGCCTCGACCGAAAGCACGACAATCGGCGCCCCGCCGACGCAGCCGCGATGGGCGAGGGTCAAGGCCGCGGCTTCGGCGGCGGGCGAACCGTCCGTGGCGAAAAGAATTGTCCGGCGCCAGGGCTGCGCCGCCCGCGGCGCCACCAGCACCGGGCAAGTGGCGATGCCAATGACGCGCGCCGTCGTGTGGCCGAGCGTCCCGAGCGCCAGGCCGCGCGGGCCCCGCCGGCCGACGACGATCATATCCGCGCCGACCTGCTTGGCGGCGGCGAGGATCGCGTCGGCGGGTCTCGACCCACTCTTGGTCATGGCGCGCGCCGAGCCGCCGGCCCGGCGCGTCTCGTCGGCGATTCGTTCAACCACGGCGCGGGCCTCCGTTTCCTCGGCGGCGCGGGCGTCGATTCCCATCACTCCTTCGTCCGCTCCCAAGGTCAGTGCCCGGAGGACCACCAGTTTAGCGCCGTCCTCGGCCGCAAGTTTCTTGGCGATCCTCGTCGCGCCGACGCCGAATTCGGATCCGTCGACCGCCAAGAGAATCGTGGCCTGGCCGGCTCTTTCCGCCTTGGCTCGATCGGACATGGAACGCTCCCACAATAATTTCTTCGCAGCGCGGCTTTCGCCGGACGCTGCGCTTTACGAACTTATCATGAGCTTGGGGAGTCGCTATGCGCCTGAAGAGACAAAATGCCGCGGCCGGCCCCTTCATTTCAGCAGCAGGATGAAATTATCGGTTTCTCCGGCGCGATGCGCCACCAGCCGCCGCAGGCCGAGATAGCGCACGATGCGCAGGCGATCGCCTTTGTTGAAACGCGCGCACTGGCCGACGCTCGCCTCGGAATCGATGAACCTTTCCGCCGCCCGCCGGTCCTGGTCGACGTAGATGTCCACCCATTGCTTGATGAGCTTGAGGCTCTTGCAGCCGAAAAGATCGGCTTGCAGGACGCAGATGTCGCCCACCCGGCAATCGGCAAAGGCGAGTCCTGGCGCGCCCGCCCCGAAAAGCATGAGGGCGGCGGCGAAAAGGAGTTCCTTCCTGAAAAACATGCGATACGCCTCGCGAACAAGGATTCGCGGATTTGAGGGCGTTTATCGCTGTCGAAGATTGCGCGAGGCTTGAAGCGGCCGTGACGGTCGCTTACGCCGTCAGCCGCGACAGAATTTCGCGCGTCCGGCCGCGCGAGGCCCTATCGACGAAGGACAAGTTGACCGTGTCGCCGTCGAAGTGACGGATTTGGCATTGGTAGGCCTTGAGGTCGGACTTGATGAGAAGATCGACGGGCGCGCCCACCGTGATCACGCTGCGCAGGCGGCGGCTGCCCATTCCGCTGAGAGCGAGGCGGACGCCGCCATCGAATTTTTCAACGACACGGCCTGGAAACTGGTGGGCGCCGCTGAATAGGACAGCCTGGGCATTGCGTTCAACGTCGTAACGCGACGTGGCGCGAAGTGCGAAGAACATGGTCTCTTGCCTTTCTTCTGCAACGCCGCCTCTAGCCCTGATGCGGCGTCGCTTGTTTGACGGCGCGAGCATCCCGCACAGCCCTTAAGGACCGATTATGAACACGACTTAAAATTTATTGATGAAAGGTAAATTTGATCGTCGACAACCCTGCCGGAGGGCCGCGTCACGACGTATCCGCGCAGCGCAAAGCAGGCCTTCATCGGCGCGCCGATGAATTCCCGCTTGGATTCTTATGATTTGGCAAGGTTTTAGTCTGAAAGGCGGTAACCACTTTTCGGCAATCGAGGTCAGGCGCGGCGTCCCGGAAGCCGCGCTTACCATATTCGCGATTAAGGACTGCGCGATGCGCGTCGCCGCAGGGATCAGTGCCCCTCGAAGGCGACGAGGGAGCGCACCGGAATGCCGAGATCGCGGATTTTCTTTGCGCCGCCAAGCTCCGGCAGATCGATGACGAAACAGGCGGCGATCACATCCGCGCCCATCTGCCGCAACAGCTTGATCGCGCCCTCCGCCGTTCCACCGGTGGCGATCAGATCGTCGACCAGCAGGACTTTTTCGCCGGCCCTGACCGCGTCCTCGTGCATTTCCATATGGTCGAGGCCGTATTCGAGGCTGTAGGCGACCGAAACCGTCACATGCGGCAGCTTTCCCTTCTTGCGGATCGGAATGAATCCGGCGGAAAGCTGGTGCGCGACCGCGCCGCCGAGGATGAAGCCGCGCGCCTCCATGCCGGCGATCTGGTCGATTTTCCGGCCAGCGAATGGTTGCACCAATTCGTCCACGGCGCGGCGGAAACAGCGCGCGTCGCCGAGCAGGGTGGTGATGTCGCGGAACATGATTCCTGGCTTGGGATAATCGGGAATGGCGCGGATAATGGATTTGAGGTCGGTTTCGAAAGTCATGCGTCGCTCACGCGCCTCCAGTAGCCAGGGGAACGGTCTTCATCTTCAGTCTTTGCCGTGGAACGCGGAATCCGGCGCGTCGCTCAGTAAGCGCAGCCCTTTTCGCGTTCCCAATATTTGATTTCCCTGACCCGCTCGGTTTCGCCGCGGGTCAGCCTGCCATAGGGCGGGAAACAGCCGCGGCCGAATTCCGCGATGGCCCGGTCGGTCTTGAAGCAGTAGCCGTTGCGCGCGAAGATGGCGTTTCGTTCGTGCCAGAGCGCGTCGCAGGAATAGGCGCTGAGCTGCGCGTGCGCCTTCGCCGCGGGCAGGAGCGCGGCGGCGCCAAATCCCAACAAAGCTGCGACCAAAATCTGATGCGACTTCATGGCGGCCTCCCTGAGCTTCCGGAATTGAACAGAAGCTAGCGAAAAGCGTCTCGAGACTGCGACCAAACCGCAAGCGCTGCAAGCGGATAATTCCCGCCCGCGTCCTCAGTCGAACAGGCTGGAGACGCTCTCTTCCTTGGCGGTGCGGCCGATGGCCTCGCCGATCAGAGGCGCGATGCTGACGACGCGGATGTTCTTCGCCACCCGCACGGCCTCGGTCGGCAGGATCGAATCGGTGATGACCAGCTCCTTGAGCTTGGACGAGGAAATGCGGGCGACGGCGCCGCCGGACAGCACGCCATGGGTGATATAGGCGCGCACGTCCGCCGCGCCCTGTCCCAGAAGGGCCTCGGCCGCGTTGCACAAAGTGCCGCCGGAATCGACGATATCGTCCACCAATATGCAGTTCCGGTCCTTCACGTCGCCGATGATGTTCATCACTTCGGAATCGCCTGCCCTCTCGCGGCGCTTATCGACGATGGCGAGCGGCGCGTTGATGCGCTTGGCCAGCGCCCGGGCGCGAACCACGCCGCCGACGTCGGGCGAGACGACCATGACGTTGGAGAGGTCGAGCCTATCCTGGATGTCGCGCACCAGGACCGGCGCGCCGAACAGATTGTCGGTCGGAATGTCGAAAAAGCCCTGGATCTGCCCGGCGTGCAGATCGACCGTCATTACGCGGTCGGCCCCGGCGCGGGTGATCAGATTGGCGACCAGCTTGGCGGAGATGGGCGTGCGGGGGCCGGGCTTACGGTCCTGCCTCGCATAGCCGAAATAGGGCATGACCGCGGTGATGCGGCGGGCGGAGGCGCGGCGCAGGGCGTCGATCATGATCAACGCCTCCATCAGGTGGTCATTGGTGGGGAAAGAAGTGGACTGGACGACGAAAGCGTCCTGGCCGCGCACGTTCTCCAGGATTTCGACGAAAATCTCCATATCGGCGAAGCGTCGGACCTGGCATTTGGTCAGCGGCACCCCGAGATAGGCGGCGATCGCCTCCGTCAAAGGGCGGTTGGAGTTTCCCGCCAGAATTTTCATCGCTCCAGCCATTACGCCGCTCACGCTTTCCTTGCCGCGCGCGCGTCTTAGCAGCCGGTTTGAAGGGGGACAATACGAGGGACCGGATTTGTGGCGATTTTGTTAAGACGCTGGCCCCTGGCATCAAATTCAGCGTTGCTGCGAATAGGATAGAGCCTGGCCCTGCATCGCCTGGGCGTCGCGCGCCGCGCCGATCTGCGCGCCGGCCGATTGCGCCGCCGTCAGGGCTTCGGGCGTGTTGGAGAGGTAGGCCGCGACCGCCTGGGCGCTGCGCGCGGCCAGGGCGGAGAGGGCGGCGTTGTCCACCTGCGACCAAGGGTCGGCGGCGGCGCCCTTGAGCGCGATCTCGTCGGTCAGCCTATGCGTGCGATGGGCCTCGCGGTCATAGATGTCCCAGACATAGGCGAGCTTCGTTCCGCCGTCGTCGGGATAGGCGGAAATATAGCCGCGCGCCAGATAGCGCGCCTTGGCGTCGGCCGTGAGGCTCACCTGTTTCCGCGCGGCGTCGGCGTCGAAGAGGGCGACGAATTGCGCCTGCAGCGGCGCGGGCGCGCCTTGGACCTCCGTCACCGCCAAGGCGGCCGGGCGGGGGCTGTAACCCGAAGGGCGAAGGGCGGGGTCCGAGTCCGGCGCGACCGGGACCTGGTTCGCGGCGACCGGAACGCGCTGGTTACAGCCGCCGAGACAGAAGGCCAGCGCCAGAACCGGCGCCAGCGGGCGGACAGCGCGAGAAATCGCTTTTGCAACAGACACGTGCTTCTCCCGCCGGCGTTTTTGATGTTTAGTCAGGCGCTTAGCTAACGGGAAATAGCGCAAAGGTCCAGCATCTGGATCAAATCCGCGCTCGGCGGCTTCCGACTTCGTCGCTCCCGGCCTAAATTAGGCTCATGAATCCCGGGCGGAACCAAGCGGACGCGCCGTCGGAAGCGCTTCTCGACCAAAGCCCCGACATCGAGTCGGAGGCTGAGACCGAGGCCGCCTCCGGGGTCGAACTCGACCTCGACGCGGAATCGGGACCGGCGTCGCTGCGCCGCGGCCTGCGGGCCGTACGCGACAATTGGAGACATGCGCCGGAAGGGCCGGGCGTCTATCGCATGCTGGCCGAGGACGGTGCGGTTCTCTACGTCGGCAAGGCCAAGCATCTGCGCCGGCGCGTCGCCTCCTATACGAGGCTTGCCGGCCATACCAACCGCATCGCGCGGATGATCGCCCAAACCGTTTCCATGGTTTTCGTCTCGACCCGCACCGAGGTCGAGGCTCTGCTGCTTGAAGCCAATCTCATCAAGCAATTGAAGCCGCGCTTCAACGTGCTGCTGCGCGACGACAAGAGCTTTCCCTATATTCTCCTGACCCGCGACGAGCGCGGCTCGCAGCTGACCAAGCATCGCGGCGCCCGCAGCCGCAAGGGCGACTATTTCGGCCCCTTCGCCAATGTCGGGGCGGTCAACCGCACCCTGAACGCCCTGCAGCGCGCCTTTCTCCTGCGCTCCTGCGAAAATTCCTTTTACGACAACCGCAGCCGGCCCTGCCTGCTGTTCCAGATCAAGCGCTGCGCCGGCCCCTGCACCGGGGAAATCTCGCAGGAAAATTACGCTGAACTGGCGCGCGAGGCGCGGGATTTTCTCGCAGGCAAATCGCGCACGGTGCGCGAAAGCCTGGCGCAGGAGATGAACCAGGCGGCGGAAAAACTCGAATTCGAGCGCGCGGCGCGCCTGCGCGACCGCATCGCCGCGCTCGCCGCGGTTCAGGGCCAGCAGGGGATCAATCCGCGCGGCGTAGCCGAGGCCGACGTTTTCGCCGTCCATGAGGAAGCGGGGCAATTCTGCGTCGAAGCGGTCTTTTATCGCGCCTATCAGAACTGGGGCAATCGCGCCTATTTCCCCCGCGCCGACCGCACGCTTTCGCCGGGCGAGGCGCTTGGCCCCTTCATCGCCCAGTTCTATGCCGAAAGGCCGCCGCCGAAACGCATTCTGCTTTCCCACGAAATCGAGGACGCCGCCTGGCTGACCGAGGCCCTGACGGAACGTTTCGGCCACAGGACCGAAATCTCCGTTCCCCGCCGCGGCGAAAAGCGCGAAATGGTCGCCGACGCGGAAAAGAACGCTCGCGAGGCGCTTGGCCGCCGGCTTGCCGACAGCGCCAGCCAGGCGAGGCTCCTCCAGGCGCTCGCCTCCGCCTTCGGCCTGGAGCAGGCTCCGCGCCGGATCGAGGTCTATGACAATTCCCATATCATGGGGACCAGCGCCATCGGCGCCATGATCGTCGCCGGTCCGCAAGGGTTCGTGAAAAACCAGTATCGGACCTTCAACATCAAGGCCGACCCGACGCCCGGCGACGATTACGCCATGATGCGCGAGGTCCTTTCGCGCCGCTTCGCGCGCCTGGCGAAGGAAGTCGAAGCGGAGGCGGACTCCGACCCGGAAGCCCTGCCGAAAAAGCCCGATCTTATCCTGATCGACGGCGGGCGCGGCCAGTTCGACGTGGCGTGCGGCGTTTTGGCGGAACTCGGGGTCAGCGGCGTGGCGGTCGCCTCGATCGCAAAGGGCGCGGACCGCAACGCCGGCCGCGAAACCTTCTTTCTCGCCGGGCGCGAGTTCCGCCTCGCCCCGCGCGATCCGGCGCTTTACTTCGTCCAGCGGCTGCGCGACGAGGCCCATCGCTTCGCCATTGGAACGCATCGGGCGAAGCGCAAGAAGGAATTTGCAAAAAATCCGCTCGACGAGATCGCCGGCGTCGGACCGGCGCGAAAGCGCGCGCTTCTCCAGGCTTTTGGAACGGCCAAGGCGGTGGCCGGCGCGGCCCTGGCCGATCTCGAAAAGACGCCCGGCTTTTCCGCCGCGACGGCGAAGCTCGTCTTCGACCATTTTCACGAGAAGGGGTGAGCGCCCCGAAATAGGCTATTGACGCCTCGCCATGAAAAGTTTTCTTTCGGCTATATGACCATGGGTTCAGCTCGAATCGGCGCGCGCCGCACTTTCAACCTGCCGAATATTCTGACCTTTGGCCGGGTTGCGATCGTGCCGGCGGTCGTCGCCTGCCTGTTCTGGCCGAACGTATTCGCCCTGCGCTGGACGGCGCTTGGCCTTTTCGTCCTGGCGGCGGTGACCGATTTCTTCGACGGCTATCTCGCCCGCGCCTGGGAGCAGCAATCTTCGCTCGGCCGCATGCTCGATCCGATCGCGGACAAATTGCTGGTTTCCGCCGTCCTGATGATTCTCGTCGCCGACGGCACCATCAAAAGCTGGTCGATCTGGGCGGCGATCGTCATTCTCTGCCGCGAAATCCTGGTTTCCGGCCTGCGTGAATTCCTCGCCGAGCTCAAGGTTCCCGTGCCGGTGAGCAAGGTCGCCAAATGGAAAACGACGGCGCAGATGGTCGCGCTCGGCTTTCTCATCGCCGGCCGCGCCGGCGAAGCCGTGCTGCCGGGCACGGTGCCGATCGGCCTGGCGCTCCTGTGGGTCTCCGCCCTTCTTACTCTTTACACCGGCTGGGACTATATGCAGGCTGGGTTCAAACACGTGGTCGAGGAATGAGGCTGCTTTATTTCGCCTCTTTGCGCGAAAGGATCGGCACGGGCGAGGAAGAGATCGACTTCCCGTCCGAAACGCGCACGGTCGCCGACGTGATCGCTTATCTCTCCGCGCGCGACGAGGCCTATGCCGCCACTTTCGCGTCCGGAACCGCGCGGGCCGCGGTGGACAAGAGACACGCAAAACCCGACACGCCGATCGCCGGCGCGCGCGAAATCGCCTTCTTTCCGCCGATGACGGGCGGGTGAGGCCGCCATGCCGGTGTTGGGTCGAATCCGGTTTTCAGAATGTGGCTCGGCCGGCGCTATCTCGCCGACGGCTTAGCCGAAAGCCAAATCGATAGAAAAGATGCCACCGAGAACCATCCGCGTCCAGCATGAGCCTTTCGACGCGGGCGCCGAAGCCGCGGCGCTGACGCGCGGGCGGACGGACATTGGCGCGCTCGTCAGTTTCGTCGGCCTGTGCCGCGACGAGGCGGGCGCCCTGACGGCGCTCGAAATCGAACATTATCCCGGCATGGCCGAGGCGGAGATCGCCCGCGTCGCCGAAGAGGCGGAAAAGCGCTGGCCGCTTCTCGGCCTTACCATTATTCACCGTCACGGCAAGATCAGGCCGGGCGAAGAAATCGTCCTGGTGCTTTGCGCCAGCGTCCACCGCCGCGCGGCTTTCGCGGCGGCCGAATTTTTGATGGATTATTTGAAAAGCCGCGCGCCCTTCTGGAAGAAAGAGCATCGCGCCGACGGTTCGCAAGGCGATTGGGTCGACGCCAAGGAGTCGGATGAGGCGGCCCTGGAGCGGTGGCGGAAATAAATTGGCCGGTCAGATCAGCCGCCAGACCGCCATGAGATAAAAGGCCGTCGCCAGCGCGCCCAACAAGGTGCGAATGGCGTGGAGCCGTCCCCAACGCACCAGAAATTTGCGTGTGTCGCCGGTCGCCGTGGCCGGCGACATGGCTTCGAGGCGTCGATTGACCGGCATGACCGCGACGAGCGTATAAGGCCAGTTGGCGAGAATGGCGACGGCGCCCCAGATGAAATAGACCCCGCCATGGACAAGCCAGGCGGCAAGGCCCAGGAGGCCGGAAACGACCGCAAGCGTCGCCTGCATGGCGAAGCCGCGGCGATAGGCGGGCGCCCATTGCGTCAGCGCGGCGACGTCGTTGAGCCGGAGTCGCGCCGGCTGTTCGGCGAAACTCACGTAAAAGGCGGCGCCGAAGAAAATCGCCGCCGTGGCCAGAGCGAGCGCGCCAAACATTTTTTTCAAATTCCCCGAAAAAACGCTTCCTTTGCTATACGCCGGCCAAGCGGATCGGGTTCCTTCGTCTTTCCCTTAAGCCTCGGCCATATGCGGCCGCACAGCCTTGGCGTAATCCTCGATCAGGCCGCGCGAAATGACGCCTGGCGTGAACTTGTAGAGGCCGATTTCGGAAACCGGCGTCACTTCCGCGCCGGTGCCGCAAATGAAACATTCCTCGAATCGAGCGAGCTCCTCCGGCATGATGCGCCGCTCGTTGACCGTGATCCCGCGCGCCTTGGCGAGGTCGATGACGGTCTGGCGGGTAATGCCGTTGAGGAAGCAGTCGGCGATCGGCGTATGGATTTCGCCGCCCTCGGTGAAGAAAATATTGGCGCCGGTGCATTCAGCGACGCGGCCGAGCCAGTCGAGCATCATGGCGTCGGCGTAACCGCGCCGCTCGGCCCGATGCTTGGAAATGGTGCAGATCATGTAAAGGCCGGCGGCCTTGGCATGGCTGGGCGCGGTCTCGGGATCGGGCCGGCGGTATTCGGCTATGTCGAGCTTGATGCCCTTCATCTTGGTTTCGACGTCGAACATGGACGGCCACTCCCACGTCGCAATGGCGACATGGACCGTGGCGTTCTGGGCCGAGATCGCCATCATTTCCGAGCCGCGCCAGGCGACGGGGCGCACATAGCAGTCCTGAAAGCCGTTTTTCTGCACCACCAGGGCCTTGGCCGCGTCCAATTCCTCCACCGTATAAGGGATTTCGAAATCGAGCAGGCGTCCGGAATTCTTGAAGCGCTCGGAATGTTCGCGCGATTTGAAGATCACGCCGCCATAGGCGCGCTCGCCCTCGAAGACGCAGGAGGCGTAATGCAGGCCGTGCGAAAGGACGTGCAGCTTGGCCTCTTTCCAGGGAACGAGGCCGCCGTCCATCCAGATGAAGCCGTCGCGTTGGTCAAAGGGCAGAACGGACATGAAAAATTCCTCGTGAAGCGCGGCGTGTCGGAAGACTTGACGACTAGCAACGGACCTGAAATATGTCAATAGACCTGACATATTTACCGGCCGCAGGCCGAGGAGGGACGACGTCCGCATGGAGGACGCTCTCGAGCGCAGATCGGCGCCGCCCGCGCCCAAGCCGCAGGACGCGGAAGCGCGGCCGGAGCCGATGTTCGACCTGATCGAATTGTTTTTCTTCGCCTATCGCGATTTCATCGGCGACGCCGACCGGCTGCTTCTGCGCTATAATTTCGGCCGCGCCCATCATCGCGTGCTTTATTTCGTCGACCGGCGCCCGGGCCTCGCCGTGGCGAAACTTCTCGATCTGCTCAAGATCACCAAGCAGAGCCTGGGTCGCGTGCTGAAAGACCTTCTCGACCAGAATTATATCGAGCAGAGGCCGGGCAGGCTCGACCGTCGCCAGCGCCTTCTGTTCGCTACCGACAAGGGCCGGGCTCTCGCCCTGGAGCTCGCCGAACTGCAATCGCGCCGATTCGCCCGCGCGCTCGAAAGCCTGCCGCCCGGCGCGCGCGAAAACGCCGCCGCCTTTCTCGCCGCCATGTGCGACTCGCCCTAAGCAGGCGTTCATGGCTTCGTCAATGATCGCCTGCTTAGATTCGCTTATTTTCGCATCATTTTTGTCCGAAAACCGGCAGCCACTTTTCGGAAATGATGCTTAGGGAGGGCCATGATGGAATCGGCCGAACTGCAAACGCCCGCCGACGACGCCCTGCATCTCCTGATCGTCGACGATGACCGGCGCATCCGCCAATTGCTGAGCCGTTTTTTGCAGGGCGAAGGCTATCGGGTCACTTCCGCCGAAAGCGCGGAAGATGCTTATGCCCGACTGCGCGGCTTGCATTTCGACCTGATCATCCTCGACGTGATGATGCCGGGCCAGAACGGCTATGAATTCGCCGCGCGCATCCGCGCGGAAAATTCGTCCATGGCCGAGGCGCCGATCCTGATGCTGACGGCGCGAGCGGAAACGGAGGACCGCGTCAAGGGGCTGGAGGCGGGGGCCGACGATTATCTGCCCAAACCTTTCGATCCGCGCGAGCTCGCCTTGCGCGTCGCCTCGATCCTGCGCCGCGCCGCGCCGCGCTCCGCCGCGGTCACGCCCCCCGCCCAGTCGGCGGTGCGCTTCGGCTCGTTCAGCTTCGATCCCGAACGCGGCGAATTGCGCCAGGGCGACGATGTGATCCGCATTACCGAGCGCGAACGCGAAATGCTGCGCATTCTCGTGGAAAGCCCCGGCGAGACGGTGACGCGCGAAGCGCTCGGCGGCGGCGGCGCGGCCGGCGAGCGCACGGTTGACGTCCAGGTCAATCGCCTGCGCCGCAAAATCGAGTCCGATCCCGCCAACCCCATGCATTTGCAGACGGTGCGGGGCTATGGCTACAAATTGGCGATCGATCGATGAAAGGTAAGCGCGATCTGCTGACGATGGTCGCGCGTTCCTGGCGCGGCGCGCTTCAAGCCCTGGGCGGGACTTTGCCCAAGGGGCTTTACGCGCGTTCGCTGCTGATCGTCATCGTTCCCATGGTGTTGCTGCAATCGACCATCGCCGTCGTCTTCCTGGAGCGCCATTGGCAATTGATGACCTTTCGCCTTTCGAACGCCGTGACGCGGGACATTGCCGCTTTGATCGAGATGCACAAGGAATTCGGCGCCGACGATCCCAAAAATCTCAAGCTGGAAAAGATCGCCCGTGACAGGCTCGGCCTCGACGTGGAGGTGCTGCCGCCCGGCCCGCTGCCGCCGCCCCTGCCAAAGCCGTTCTTTTCGGTGGTCGATCGCGCCATGTCGTCGGAAATCGCGCGCCTGATCCATCGGCCCTATTGGATCGACACGGTTGGTCAATCCGACTTCATCGAAGTGCGCGTCGATATGGGCGACGGCATTTTACGCGTGGTCGCCCGCCGCAGCGAAGCCTACGCCACGAACTCCCATATTTTCATTGTCTGGATGGTGGGAACGTCGGCGGTGCTGATCCTGCTCGCCATTCTCTTTCTGCGCAACCAGATCCGCCCCATTCTCGCGCTCGCCGACGCGGCTGAGGAATTCGGCAAGGGCCGCGAGATCGAGTTCCGTCCGCGCGGCGCGCGCGAAGTGCGCCGCGCCGCTTACGCCTTTCTCGAAATGAAGCGTCGCATCGAGCGGGCCATGGACCAGCGCACAGCCATGCTCAATGGCGTGAGCCACGATCTGCGCACCATTCTGACGCGGTTCAAATTGTCGCTGGCGCTGCTCGGCGACCAGCCCGAAGTGGAGGAGCTGACCGGCGACGTCGATGAAATGCAGCGCATGCTCGAAGCCTACCTTTCTTTTGCGCGCGGCGACATCGCCGAAGCGGCGGCGCCGACCGACATTCGCGCCATGCTGGAAACCCTGCGCCAGGAATCTGTGCGGCTCGGCCACGAAACCCACATCGCCTATTCCGGCGAGCCGGTCGCGACCGTGCGCCCCGACGCTTTTAAGCGCTGCGTCGCCAATCTCCTGAACAACGCTTTGCGCCATGGGGAAAAGATCAATCTCGAAGGCTCGTGCGACCGGAAATTCCTGCTGATCCATGTCGATGACGACGGGCCGGGAATTCCTCCCGAATCGCGCGAGGACGTGTTCCGGCCCTTTGTGCGGCTCGACGAGGCGCGCAACCAGGACGAGGGCGGCGCTGGCCTTGGCCTGGCGATTGCCCGCGACATCGCCCGCGCCCATGGCGGCGACGTCTTTCTCGCCAACAGCCCGCTCGGCGGCTTAAGAGCGAGCGTGCGCGTGCCGGTGTAAATTTCCCCAGACGACTCGCCGGCCGAGATCAGGCTTTGCCATTCTTTTCTCGGCTGAGATGCTCGACGAGCGGAAGGCTTCGTCAATGACGGCCCTTCGGGGCGCCGCGGGCGGTCGCGAAGCGATCATTGACAAAACCTTCCGCTCGCCGAAACTCGCCGCCA
>CAYRNB010000053.1:5041-21004 GCA_964425315.1 uncultured Rhodoblastus sp. | reverse complement strand
GAATTACGGTGACATGATACGAATTCCCCAAATTATCGACCCGGCGTATCACCTTTAGCAACTTGAGAAACGAAGAGCGTCGCCGCCTCACGAGGAAAATTAGCCTTCCTCGAACCGATTGACTCCTATCACTGCAAATTTTTGACCGCCGCTCACACCAGCTCCACCTCCGCCACGCCGGGGATCGCCTTGATCGCGCCGGAAACCTGCGGATTGATCGGATAGCGGCCAGGAAGTTTTATCTCCACCTCGCGTTCCGGTCCCTCTAGCCGCAAGAGGAGCATCACCTCGCCTTCCGCGCGTCCTTTCAGCTTTTCGGCAAGGCGCGGCAATGGCGCGGCGTCGCGCAAGGCGATGCGCAGGCCCTTCTGCATGCGGGCCGCTGCTTCGTCCAGCTTTTCGACCTGAGAGATGCGGGCGCGCACGTCCTCGCCCTCGACATTGGCCTGGAGCGTCACCAGCACGCAGGCGCCTTTTTCCAACAGGTCGCGATATTGGTTCAGCCCCTCCTGGAAGAGGATCGCCTCATATTGTCCGGACGGATCGGAGAGCGAAACGATGCCCATCTTGCTTCCCGATTTAGTGCGCCGTTCCGTCCGGTCGAGCACTGTCGCCGCCAGCCGCCCGGCGGACGCCCCCTGCTTCACGGCGCGGACGAAAGTCGCCCAGCGCTGGACCCGCAGCCGCTCCAGCACCCCCTGATAGCCGTCGAGCGGATGGCCGGAGACGAAAAAGCCGATGGCGTCGAATTCCCGTTGCAGCCTTTCCTCCGCCGACCAGCTTTCCGACTTCGCCAAGCTCAGGACTTCCGGCTCGGCCACGCCGAAAAGCGCGCTCTGGCCCGCCGCCGCCTCGTCCTGGACGCGATTGGCCAGCGCCAGAATCGGCTCGACCGCGGCGAAGGCGCGCGCCCGGTCGCGCTCGATCTCGTCGAAGGCGCCTGCGGCGGCAAGCGCCTCCAGCACTTTCTTGTTGACCTCGCGCGGATTTACGCGCGCCGCGAGATCAGCCAGATCACGGAATGGCGTCTCGCCCCGCGCGGAAACCAGCGCCGCCGACTGGCCCTCGCCCACCCCTTTCACCGCCGACAGCGCATAGCGGATGGACAGGTTTCCGTCACCGTCGGCGTGGACCTCGAAATCGACGCCGGAACGGTTGATCGACGGCGGCTCGACCCTGATCCCGAGCCGCGTCGCCTCGTTGCGGAATTCCGCCAGCTTGTCGGTGTTGCTCTTGTCGAGAGTCATGGAGGCGGCGAGAAACTCGACCGGGTGATTGGCCTTGCACCAGGCGGTCTGATAGGCGACGAGGGCGTAGGCCGCCGCATGGCTCTTGTTGAAGCCGTAATCGGCGAATTTGGCGAGATAATCGAAAATCTCGTCCGCCTTGGCCTTGGTGAGGCCGCGCGCCGTCGCGCCGTCGACGAAGCGCGCGCGCTGCGCGTCCATTTCCGCCTTGATCTTCTTGCCCATGGCCCGGCGCAGCATGTCGGCCTCGCCCAGCGAATAGCCGGAGAGAATCTGGGCGATCTGCATCACCTGTTCCTGGTAGATGATGACGCCGAACGTCTCCTTGAGCACCGGCTCGATCTTGGGATCGAGATATTCCGCCTCCTCCTCGCCGAGCTTGACCGCGCAATAAGTCGGGATATTGGCCATGGGGCCGGGGCGGTAGAGCGCCACGAGAGCGATCACGTCCTCGAAACGGTCGGCGCGCATTTCCGCCAGCGCCTTGCGCATGCCGGCGCTTTCCAGCTGGAACACGCCGATTGTCTCGCCGCGTCCGAGCATTTCGTATGTCTTCTTGTCGTCGAGCGGAATTTTCGACAGATCGACCTCTATGCCGCGCTGGTTCAAGAGCGCGACGCAGGTCGCCAAGGTCGTCAGGGTCTTGAGGCCGAGGAAATCGAATTTGACCAGCCCCGCCGGCTCGACCCATTTCATGTTGAACTGGGTCGCCGCCATATCGGATTTCGGGTCGCGATAGAGCGGAACCAGCTTTTCAAGCGGCCGGTCGCCGATGACGATTCCCGCGGCGTGGGTCGAGGCGTTGGAATAGAGGCCCTCCAGCTTTTCCGCGATCTCCAGCATCTGTCTTACACGCGAATCCTGCTCGGCCGCCTCGCGCAGGCGCGCCTCGCCCTCGATCGCCTGTTTGAGCGTGACCGGCTTGGCGGGATTTTGCGGCACCATTTTCGCCAGCTTGTCGACGAGGCCGAGCGGCATTTCCAGCACGCGGCCGACATTGCGCAGCACGCCGCGGGCGAGGAACGAGCCGAAAGTGATGATCTGCGCCACCCTGTCCGCCCCATAGCGGCGGCGGACGTATTCGATCACCTCGTCGCGCCGGCTCTGGCAGAAGTCGATGTCGAAATCCGGCATGGAGATGCGCTCGGGATTGAGAAAGCGCTCGAACAGGAGAGAAAAGCGGATCGGATCGAGATCGGTGATGGTCAGCGCATAGGCGACCAGCGAGCCGGCGCCGGAGCCGCGCCCCGGCCCCACCGGAATCCCTTCCGACTTGGCGAATTTGATGAAATCCGAGACGATCAGGAAATAGCCTGGGAATTTCATGCGCTCGATGATCGACAGTTCGAAGTCGAGCCTTTGGCGGTAATCCTCTTCCGTGTGGCCGGCGGCCGGGCCGTGGGCGGCGAGACGCGCGACAAGGCCGGCTTCCGCCTGCCGGCGCAGTTCCGCCGCCTCGTCGGCGCCCGCCGAAAAATTCGGCAGGATGGGTTTGCGGGTGCGCGGCCTGTAGGCGCAGCGTAGCGCGATTTCGACCGAATTTCGCGTCGCCTCGGGCAGATCGGCGAAAAGCTCGACCATTTCCGCCCGCGTCTTGAAACGGTGCTCGGGCGTCAGTCGCCGGCGATCGTCCTGGCTGACAACGGTCCCGTCGGCAATGCACAAAAGCGCGTCATGCGCGTCGAAGTCGGATGCGGCGGCGAAATAAGGCTCGTTGGTCGCGACCAGCGGCAGGCTTTCATCATAGGCGAGATCGAGAAGCATAGGCTCGACCTGCGCCTCGCTCTCCAGCCCGTGGCGCTGCAATTCGATGTAAAATCCTTCGGGAAAGAGCGGCGCCAACGCCGCCAGCCGGGCGCGCGCGACCCTTTCGTTGTCGAGCGCCAGGGCGCGGTCGAGCGGCCCGGCCGGCCCGCCGGAAAGCGCGATCAGGCCCTCGCTCGCCTCGGCCAGGGCCGCGGGAGAGACATGCGGCGCCTCGCCCGGCGCCACCGCCAGCCAGGCATGCGATGCGAGATGCATGAGATTGGCGTAGCCGCGTTCGTTGCGCGCCAGCAGCACGATATTGCCGCGGCTCGCATCCGCCGCCAAAGACACGCCACGCTGGCGCAAAGCCTCGTCGTCGGCGAAATCAACCGTCAGCTGGCAGCCGATAATGGGCTGCACCCCTTCCTTGGCGAATTTCTCGGAAAATTCCAGGGCGCCGAACAGATTGTTGGCGTCGGTGACGGCGACGGCCGGCATGGCGTCGGCGAGCGCCAGCTTCAGCAGCTTGCCGATGGGGATCGCGCCCTCGCGCAGGGAAAAGGAGGTATGAAGATGCAGATGGATGAAACCGACTTGCGCGATGGTTTCTTCGATCATCCCCTCCTCCGGCGCCGCGATTCCCCGGCGCAAGGTTAATCATTGTCGCGGCTCAGCCGCCAGGGCGAAAAACACGCCAACAAGTTGTTTTATGTGTACTTCTGCGGCAGTTCACAATGTTCGCTATACGTGCTTTTTATGTTCCTTGCGCAAGGCTCGGCGGCGATCATTTTTTCGTGACAAATTTTTTGCGTTATAATTCAATTTATTGAGCCGAGGCGGCTTGTGGATAAGTTTGGTCAGCGCCTGTGGACAGTCTCAAGTCCGTGCGGCCCTCCGTTCTTTCCGCCGGCCAAATGTCGTTCCTGTTCCGTAGCTTCGGCGTTGCTCGACTTAAGTCTGACTCACTCCAACTCGACCAGCAGCCCGTCGCGCAGAGTAAGGCGCCGGTCCATGCGCGCCGCAAGATCGAGATTATGCGTGGCGACCAGCGCCGACAGTCCGGTGGCGCGCACCAGCGACATCATGGCGACGAAGACGCGGTCGGCCGTTCCAGGATCGAGATTGCCGGTCGGCTCGTCGGCGAGCAGCAAAGTGGGCGCATTGGCCACCGCCCGGGCTATGGCGACGCGCTGCTGCTCGCCGCCGGACAATTGCGAGGGCCGGTGATGCGCCCGCGCGGAAAGGCCGAGATAATCGAGCAGTTCGCCGGCGCGACGCCGCGCCTCGGCCTTGCGCAGGCCGGCGATCATCTGCGGCGTCATGACATTCTCCAGCGCGGTGAATTCCGGCAGCAGATGGTGGAACTGATAGACGAAGCCGATCTTGTTACGGCGCAAAGCCGTGCGTTGCGCGTCGTTCATGGACGAAGTCGGCCGGCAATCGATCTCCACTTCGCCGCTGTCCGGTTTCTCCAGAAGGCCCGCAATGTGCAGCAGGGTCGATTTGCCCGCCCCCGAAGGCGCGACCAGCGCCGCCGCCTGCCCCGGCCATAAAGCCGCGTCCGCGCCGCGCAAAATTTCGAGATAGGAGTCGCCTTCCTCATAGCGGCGCACGACGCCGTTCAGTTGCAGCGTGGGACGCAGGATATCATTCATGGCGCAGCGCCTCGACCGGATCGAGCCGCGCCGCCCGCCAGGCCGGATAGATGGTGGCGAGGAAGGACAGGCAAAGGGTCAGCGCCGCCACCGCGATCACCTCATGCGGATCGACCGAGGAGGGCAAAGCCGACAGGTGATAGACGTCGGCGGGGAAAAGATTGAGGTGGAAGGTGCGATTGACGAACTCGCGGATCGGCTCGAGATTGTGCGCGAGCGGCGTGCCGAGCGCCACGCCGAGCGCCGCGCCGACCATGCCGATCGACACTCCGGTCATGATGAAGATGCGCAGGATCGCGCCCTGGGTCGCGCCCATGGTCCGCAATATGGCGATGTCGCGGCCCTTGTCCTTGACCAGCAGGATCAGCCCCTGAACGATCAGCAGCGAAGCGACGGCGACGATGATCGCCAGAATGAGGAAAATCGCGTCGCTTTCGACCTGTAGCACGTCGAAAAAGCTTTTGTAGCGCTGGCGCCAGTCGGTGAGGATCATCGGCCGCGTGACCGCCCGGCCGATCGCCGCCCGCACGGGGTCCATATTGTCGGGATGGGCGACGAAGCCCTCGATGAGACTGGCCTGGCCCTCCTTGTTGAAGAAGGCCTGGGCCTCGGAAAGCGGCATGAAGACGATCAGCTGGTCGAAATCGTAGAGGCCGGATTCAAAGATCGCCTTGACCTTATAGGCCTTCATGCGCGGCGTGACGCCGAACGGCGTATCGGCGCCCTTGGCGGTCAGGATCGAAACCGTGTCGCCGACGCGCACGCCGAGATTATCCGCCATGCGCTGGCCGATGACGAGGCCCTCGTCCTTGTCGAATCCGTTAAGCGTGCCCTGCTTGATATTGCCCTTGATGCCGGGCAGGCGCCTGAGGTCCTGTTCGGTGACGCCGCGGACCAGGGCGCCCGTCTGCTGCGAGGCCGAGGAAATGCCCGCGGCGTTTTCGATCATCGGAAAGGCCATGACCACGCCCGGAACCTTTTGCACTTCCGCCGTGACCTTCTTGTAATCGGTGAGCGGCGTATCGACCGGCTGCAGGAAAACATGCCCGTTGACGCCGATCAGCTTGGAAATCATCTCGTCGCGCATGCCGTTCATCACCGACATGACGACGATCAGCGACATCACGCCGACGGTGATGCCGAGGACCGACACGCCGGCGATGGCGGAAGGCAGATAGCGCCGGCGGCGCGAGCGCATGTAGCGCAGGGCCAGCATGCGCTCGTAGGCGCCGAAGGGCGCGCCGCCCGGCCCCTCGGCCTGGCGGCGAAACAACAATTTGCCGAAATGGATCATGGCGTTCCGCAGTCGTGCCGCCCCGCTTTCGAGACGGATTTGGCGCGCCGGGCGCCGAAGGAATTCCAATTGCTAAGGCGCCGTGTAGAGGGCAATTACGCAAAAAAGAAGACTGCCCCCCGAATCGACCCCTTTTTATGAACTTATTATGCGAGTTTAACCCTTTTAAACGCGAATTTTAGTTTTTCGCCAAACCGGACGGCAAGCCGAAGCTGGCAATCTCTCCCGCGTAGAACGGGAGCGAAGGATGTCGGACTCGCGCATCGCTGAATTGGCGCAAATGCCCCTGCGGGAGCGCGCATTGCGCATAGCCGAGATGTTTTCCGAGGGAATCGACGACCAGGGGCCGCCGGCGCCGGGCCGGCTGCAACGCCGCGCGGCGCGCAAGAGGGCCTTGAAAGAAGGCCCCGCGCGTTTCCTCGCCCGGCAGGCGCGCGCATATTGTTTCTGGCTTGCGCCCTCCCGCGCCCTTGGCCTTGCCAAGGCCTTAGGCCTTTTCGTCCGGCAGGCTTTTTCCGGCGACTACCTGTCCTCGCCGACGAGGGCGGAACGTCATGTCGAGGGCTTTTGCGGCCGCGCCGCCTCGCTTGCGCCGGAATATCTGATCGAGGCCTATGCGAGGGGCATGGTCCCCGGCGCAATTCTCGGCCTCAACGCCTTGTGGTCGCCGGAATCGCGCGCCGTCAGGCGTCCGGAGGACTTTCCCTGCGATGCGGCGCCCCCCGCCGCCGCCCATCGCATCGGCGTTGACGAAGGCTTCGACCAATTGCTGGCGCTTTGCGCGCGGGCCAATCCGCCACGCGACGGCAAGCCGGCCTTCGACATGGCGCTCGGCGAGCTTTACGACGTCGGCCTCGCCCATTCGCTGGAAATCCGCGACGCCTGCGGCCGCCTGATCGCCGGCGCCATCGGCGTCGCCGCCGGCGCCATCTTCACGGTCGAGCGCCTTTATGCGGAAGACGAAGCCGCTTTCGCCTGGGGCGTGGACGTTCTCGCACGCCAGTTGCAGCGCTGGAATTTCGTCCTGATCGACTTCAAGGCGCCCTCGCGGCTCTCCGGCCTCCTGGGGTGCGCAAGCATGAGCCGCGACGCCTTCTGCGCCGAGGCGGCGAGCCACGCCTGCGGCGGCCGGCACGGCCGTTGGCGCCTCGACCCGGATTTGCGCCGTTTCGCTCCGCCGGCGCCGAGAATTGTCGCGCGCGAAAAAGCAAAGGCGGCTTGAATCAAGCGGCGCCGCGGGAATGTTGGCGCGTCACCAGCGTCCCTGGGCCTTGAGGCTTTCCGCCAGATTGCCGTTGAAAATGTGCTGGCCCAGATGGCCGAGGCTGATGTCGGGATCGACCCAGACCTTGCCGCCAATATCGCGCCACAGGCGGCAGAAGGCGAAATCCTCGGAAAGGTAGCGGCCGTCGTCCGGATCGACCATGCAGTCGTAGAACCGCCAGTGCAGATGCGCCCGCGGATGGCCGGGCGGCCCGTCGGGCGTGTAGCGCAAATGCGGATAATGCGCCATCAGCCGACGGAAAACCTCGCGTTTGACGCACATGAAGCCGGTCGGCGCCTCGGCGACTTCGATCAGGCCCTCGGCGTCGAGATAATCGCGGACGCGCTCCTTGCCGCGCCCGATCGGATTGAAGGGAAATTCGCTGTGCTCGACTTCGTATTGGGCGCGCGTCATGCCGGCCGGCAGGCCTTGTTCCGGCCAGTTCACGCTCTTCATCGGATAGACGCCGGCGGCGATATCGCGATCGACCAGCAGCAGCCGCCACACGGATTGAGGCGTGAAGATTATGTCGGAATCGATCCAGAACAGATGCGTCAGCGATTCGTCGGCGAGAAATTCCATCACGATCTTGTTGCGCCCGCGGGTGATCAGGCTTTCGGCGTGCATATGCAGCATGCAGTTGAGGCCGAAGCGGGCGGCCTGCCAGGTCAGGTCGAAAATGCTCGTCACATAATTCATGCTCACCGCCGAAATGTAGCACGGCGTGGCGAACATCACTTTTATCGATTGAAGCGCGGAATCGGGCAGCATGGCGTCTCGGGCGTCAGAACGACGGGTTTGGCGGCGGTTTCGGCGCGTTCGCGCTCCTTGCGCTTCTCGTGCTCCTTGGGCTTTTCACCCTTCCTGCGCTTCGTCGTCGATCTCCGCTTTTCCGGCAGGGTCGCACGGCGCGGCTTTTTCGGCGCGAGGCCTGCTGGGCGACGGCGGCGCGACTTTCCCCATCGCTCTCGCTCCCTCTCCAAACAATTTCGGCTTAAAATAAACGCCTAGGACCAGAAACCGCAGCCGATAGGCCGCTCTGCTCTGGTTTCTTAGGCGCCGCTAACTACGTAATTCATAACGAGCAGACGCCACAGGCGCCATGCGGCGCCCGCCCTGAAGTCTTAAAGATATTGAAAAGCACAGACATTTCTTCCGTCCTGTTGCCGCTAAGTCACAATCCCAGCACGCGGGCCGCGCGCTTGCGGGCCGTCCACCCTCATCCCCGCCGCAAAACGGCAATATAAAAACCGTCCATGTCGTGACGCGCCGGGCTGATTCGCACGCCAGGACCATGCGGCGAGGCGGCGCCGGCGAGCGCCGCGAGACCCGCTTTTTCCAGGCTTTCCGCCGCCGGCTCGGCGGAAAAATCGCCGTGGCCAACGAGAAATTGCGCGATCCGGTCTTCGTTTTCCTCGCAAAGCAACGAGCAGGTGACGTAGACGAGCCGCCCACCATGCTTCACGTATTTATATGCGCGTTCAATGACTTCCTGCTGAGACTTAATCCTTTGATCTAATGCGCCGGGACGGGTGCGCCATTTGGCGTCCGCGTTGCGCCGCCAGGTCCCAACCCCCGTGCAGGGCGCGTCGACCAGCACGAGATCGCAGGCGCCGGCAAGGTCCGCGACCGGGTCTTTTTCGCGCGGCGCCCGGACCTGGACGTTGCGCACGCCGGCCCGCTCCAGCCGCTTGAAGATCGGCGTGAGCCGACGCCCGTCGGTATCGGTGGCGTAAATCTGGCCGCGATTGTCCATGTCGGCGGCCATGGCGAGGCTTTTCCCCCCGCCGCCGGCGCAAAGGTCGAGAACCTGCTCGCCCTGCGCGGCGCGGGCGAGTTTCGCCGCGATCTGCGAGCCTTCGTCCTGGATTTCGACCAGGCCGCGGACGTACGCGGGCTCGGCGGAGAGCGCCGGCCCGCGTCCGCCCGGACCTAGGGCGATGCGGATTCCGAGCGGCGCGTGGGCGCAAGGAGCGGCGCCGAGATGCGCCAGTTCCCGCAGCATTTCGTCGCGCGTGGTCTTCAGGGAATTGACCCGCAGGTCCAAAGGCGCGCGCGCGGAAAGCGCCCTGCCCTCGGCGACGGCCTCGACGCCGAAGGCGCGCGCGAAATTGGGCGCGAGCCATTCGGGAAAATCGCCCAGAACCCAGTCCGGCGCGCCGGAAAGATCACCGGCCGCCAGACGACGCCGCTCCTCTTCCGACAAAGGCGGCGGCGCATGGCCGAGGCCGGAATAAAGCGCCTCGATCTCTTCCGCCGGCAGATTCCGCGCCAAAGCCAGCGCCCCGATCATTTCCGCGCGAGGGGTTTCCGCCTGCATCATCCAACGCGCCGAAGCGCGGCGGCGCAAGGCGTCGAAGACCAGCGAGCCGATGGCGGCGCGGTCCTTGGAGCCGGCGAAGCGATGCGCCAGCCCCCAGTCCTTGAGGGCGTCGGCGGCGGGGCGGCGGCGCGATTCAATATCGTCGAGGACTTCGATCGCGGCGGCGACGCGGGCGGCGGGATGCATGAAAATCCTGTTCTTTCCCGCGCCGGCCGGATGTCTGGCGCGAAGGCGGCGGCCTTTACGCTGCGCTGCGTCCGTCCGCCGGCGCCTTGAAGACCAGCCAGGCGAACAGGATGGCCGCGCCCAGGACGATGAACGAGCCGCCCGCCGCGAAGACCTCGCCGAAGAGATGGCCGGTGAATATCAGCCAGACGCCGAACACCATGACAATCGTGCCCGCGATCCAGATCCAGACCTGCGGCAGGGCCAGCCTGCTCGCCTCGACGCCGGGGTGCAGACGATAGAAGATTCCGATCAGGAACAGCCCCACGAAACCAACCAGGTTAAGGTGCGCATGAGCTGGAAAAGTGGAATGGTTGCCGGAGATGGCCATCGCCAGCCCCCAGATCATCCCCGCCAGCACCATCAAAATGCCGGCCCTGAAACATAAGCTGGATGGCGTCATCTTTCCCCCTTCGAGCGGCGCGCGGCCGCTTCAGCACGATCCCATAAGCGAGACCGCGACCTTCACACGCCGGTCGGGTAATTCGGGCTTTCGCGGGTGATGGCCACGTCGTGCACATGGCTTTCGCGCAAACCCGCATTGGTGATGCGCACGAAGCGCGCCCGCTCCTGGAATTGCGCGATCGTTCCGGCGCCGACATAGCCCATGGCGGCGCGCAGGCCCCCGGCGAGCTGGTGGAGGATGGGCGAAACCGGGCCGCGATAGGGAACCTGGCCCTCGATTCCTTCCGGCACCAGCTTCATCGAATCGGTGACGTCCTGTTGGAAATAGCGGTCGGCCGAGCCGCGCGCCATCGCGCCGACCGAACCCATGCCGCGATAGGCCTTGAAGGAGCGCCCCTGATAGAGGAAGACCTCGCCGGGCGATTCCTCGGTGCCGGCAAGCAGCGAGCCGACCATCACGCATCCGGCGCCGGCGGCGATCGCCTTGGCGACATCGCCGGAATATTTGATGCCGCCGTCGGCGATCACCGGCACGCCCGATTTCCTGCCCTCGCTCGCCGCTTCCATGATGGCGGTGAGTTGCGGCACGCCGACGCCGGCGACGATGCGGGTGGTGCAGATCGAACCGGGGCCGATGCCGACCTTGATCGCATCCGCGCCCGCGTCGATCAAAGCCCTGGCGCCTTCGGCGGTGGCGATATTGCCGGCGATCACCGCCACGCTGTTGGACAGGCGCTTTATGCGACCCACCTGTTCGAGCACGGACTGCGAATGGCCGTGCGCCGTGTCGATGACGATGCAGTCCACCCCGGCGTCGATCAGCGTTTCGGCGCGAAGAAAACCCTTTTCGCCCACCGTGGAGGCGGCGGCGACGCGCAGCCGCCCCGCCTCGTCCTTGCAGGCGGAAGGGTGAAGCGTGGCCTTTTCGATGTCCTTGACCGTGACCAGGCCGACGCAGCGATAGTCGCCATCCACCACCAGCAGCTTTTCGATGCGGTGCTGGTGCAGCAGGCGGCGCGCCTCGTCCTTCTCGACGCCCTCGCGCACCGTGATCAGTTGCTTGGTCATCAGTTCGGAAATCGGCTGCTCGCGATTGTCGGCGAAGCGCACGTCGCGATTGGTGAGGATGCCGACCAGTTTTCCGGGGCGGTTGCCCTCGCCCCGCTCCACCACGGGAATGCCGGAAATCGAATGGCGGCTCATCAGGTCGAGCGCGGCGGCGAGCCTTTCATCGGGAAAAATGGTGATCGGATTGACCACCATGCCGCTCTCGTAGCGCTTGACCCGCCGCACTTCCTCGGCCTGCTGATTGGGCTCGAGATTGCGATGAATGACGCCGATGCCGCCGGCCTGCGCCATGGCGATGGCGAGGCGGGCTTCCGTCACCGTGTCCATGGCCGAGGAAATGATCGGCAGATTGAGCTCGATTCCCTTGGCCAGCCGCGTCCTGACATCGACGGAAGACGGCAGGACCTCCGAATGGCCGGGACGCAGCAGCACGTCGTCGAAAGTCAGGGCTTCGGAAAACAGGGGGGCGCCATTCATGGCCAGCTCCAATCGGCGAAAAGGGCGCGCGAGACGCGCGAGACGAGTTGGCGGCTGCTCATAGCATTTCTTCGGCGCGTTTCAAACAAATCCCCGCGTTCCCACAAAAATTTATGCGCAGGCGGCGCTTTGCCCGCCCGTTTTGCCGCATTTCGGACCGAAGCGCGGCCGAATTGGAGAAATCCGGATTAAGGATGAACACTAACCAGTTTATCAGGCATTTGACGCATTCGCGCCCATTTTGCGGCATGATGGCGGCCTCGCTCGTGGGCCGTATCCCCGGCGTCGCGAGCGCCGCTGACGGTTGACCTTTATGCCGGACAAATTGCTCGAATGGCGCGCGGGAGACGCGGCCGATTTCGGCCGCCGTCCGCTTGCCATGCGCCACAAGGCCCATCTCACCCCGCTCTTCTCGGACGCGGCGCTGATCCGCCTCATCGACTCGAGGCCGCGCGACTGCCGCGACCCGCGCCAATGCCGCGAGGGCGATCGCGGCGACCTGTCCGGCGCCGAGGTCTTTGAGGCGATCGTTATCGCACCTGACGGGATCGCGCGATGACCGCTTCGTCCGTCACGGCCCGCACCCTCTCGACCCCCTCCGCCATCGAAAGCATTGCGGCGGAATGGCGGGCGCTGGAGGCGGCGACCCCCGAGGCGACCGGCTTCCAGTCCGCCGCCTGGCGGTTGTGCTGCGCCGCCGAGGGGCTTCAACCCCGCATCGTCGCGGTGCGCGAGAACCGCCGCCTGGTCATGCTGCTGCCCCTTCAGGTCGAGACCCGCACGCGGTTCTCCATCGCCCGCTGGCTGGGCGAGCCGTTGGCGCAATATGGCGATGCGCTCGCCCTGCCCGACGCGCGGCGAAAAGCCTGGTTCGCCGCGGCCGAAGCGGAAATTTCAAGCTGGAGCGACGTCGATCTCGTCGCGCTTTCGCGCCTGCGCGCCGACGGCGTCCTCGCCTCCTGCGCGTCGCCAAGCTTCGCCGAAACGGCGAAATGCGCCGCCCCCTATGTCGATCTTTCCGCCCCAGCGCTAAAGCGGCGCCAAAGCCTCGACCGGCGTTCGAAGAAGCTGGCGCAATTCGGGCCATTGCGCTTCGAGGCGGCGCAGGGCGCCGAGGCGCGGCGCGAGGCGGCGGCGCAGGCGCTCGAATTCAAGCGCCAATGGCTCAGGCGGCGGCGGCGCTTTTCCACGGCGCTGTCGCAGGACGGCGTCGGCGAATGCCTCCTCGACCTCGCCGAGCGCGGCGTCCTGCGCGCCCATCGCCTCTGGGCGGGGGAAAGGCTGGTTTCGGTGGAGCTCGGCATCAAGGCGGGGGCTTATTATCGCTCGCTCATCGGCGCCTATGACGACGCGCTTTCCGCGGCCTCGCCCGACCACGTCCTGACCCTGCGCCTGATCGAGTCGCTCGCCGAGGAAGGCGTCGAACGGCTCGATTTCCTGCCCTCCACCGACCCCTGCAAGATGGAATTCGTCTCCGGCGCCGTCCTCATGGGAGCGCTCTACCTTCCGCTCAACCGGCGCGGGGTCCTCGCGGCTTCGGCGCTGGAGCGGCTGCGTCCGCCGGCGAAGCGCGCCGCCGTCGGACTGTCGGACGCCGGCGGCTCGCTGGAAAGGCTGCTGCGCCGTTCCGGCGCAAACCGTCCCGACCGAGCGGCTTCCGCCCGGTCGCCTGGCGGTCCGCGGAAACGCCGCGGCGCGGAAATGCTTTAGCCGCAACGAACTCCTGCGCCGGCGCAAGACGATTTCCGCGCCGATCGCGCCGAAATCGTATAAGACGGCCGAAGTTCAAATTGGCGGAAGCCCCCGACGCCGGAATCGTCCTTGCGCCCCATTCCCATCACACCGCTGATCGTCGCCTGCGCGCTTTTCATGGAGAATCTCGATTCGACCATCGTCTCCACCTGCCTGCCGGCGATCGCCGCCGACCTGCACCGGGACCCGATCGCGCTCAAACTGTCGATGACCTCCTATCTCCTGGCGCTGGCGGTGTTCATACCCGCCTCGGGCTGGGTGGCCGACCGATTCGGCGCGCAGAAAGTCTTTCGCGCCGCGATCGTCGTCTTCACGCTGGGTTCGATCGCCTGCGGCCTGTCCAGCACCTTGTCGCAATTCATCGCCGCCCGCATTTTCCAGGGTTGCGGCGGCGCAATGATGACGCCGGTCGGCCGCCTGACCCTGTTCCGCACGACGCCGCGCGACGAGCTCGTGCGCGCCATGGCTTTTCTCGCTATTCCAGCTCTGGTCGGCCCCATGCTCGGGCCGCCGCTCGGCGGCTTCATCGCCACGTATTTTCACTGGCGCTGGATCTTCTGGATCAATGTCCCGGTCGGAATATTGGGCGTGGTTCTGGCCACCCTGTACATCCGCAACGACCGCGATCTCCGTGTCCCGCCCTTCGACGCCAAGGGCTTCGTTCTTTCCGGGACCGGCCTGTCGACCCTGATCTTCGGCCTGACCGTGGTGGGGCGCGATTTCTTTCCGCCCGACGTGACCCTCGGCATGATCGTCTTCGGCCTTGCCTGCGTGGCGCTCTATGTCCGCCACGCGCTCCACGCGAAAAACCCGATTCTCGATTTGCGGCTCTTGCGCATCAAAACCTTTTGGGCGAGCGCGCTCGGCGGGTTCCTTTTCCGCATCGGCATCGGGGCCACCCCCTTTCTCCTGCCGCTCCTGTTGCAAATCGGCTTCGGCATGACGCCGTTTCGGTCGGGCCTCACCACTTTCGTCGCCACGGCGGGCGCGCTGGTCATGAAAGCCACGGCCGCTTCGACGCTCAACCGGTTCGGGTTCAAGGCGACCTTGGTGCTGAATGCGCTGATCAGCGCGGTCTTTCTCGCCATCAACGGCCTGTTCCGCGTGACCACGCCGCAAGTGGTCCTGCTCGCCGTCCTCTTCGCCGGCGGCTTTTTCCGCTCGCTGCAATTTACCGCCATGAACGCGCTCGCCTACGCCGACGTGGACCACGCCGCCTTGAGCAAGGCGACCAGCTTCCTCGCGGTCGTGCAGCAATTGTCGCTGGCCTCGGGCGTGGCGCTCGGCGCCGCCGTGATCGAGGCGACGCAGCATTTTTCCGCATCCGGCGGCCTGGCGGCGAGCGATTTTCCCCCGGCCTTCTTCGCGGTGGCCGCGATCACCGCCGCCTCGGCCCTGATTTTCCTGCGCCTGCCCGCCGACGCCGGCGCGGTGCTCGCCGGCCGCGCTCATGCCGCCGACGGATCTTGATTTCGGTCGCATTCAAATCCGAACGCATGGATTCCGCCTATTGCATTGCTAAGCGCAAGCTATTGCGCATTGCGCTATAAGCTGACACGAAAATAATTATTTATTATATATATCAATAGGATACGAGCATGGCATTTCTTCGCTGCCAGCATTCGCTAAGTAATTCTACGCGATGCAGAAATGTAACGTCCGCTGAAAATCAACTCGCAATCGCGTGAATTGATTTTCGGACCGCTGTCGAAGGCGGTATTTTAGCGCGTGAAAAGTTTGGGGACCGCAATCGAGTATTGGTCCTTTGTTTAAGGGATGTTGAAAATGCGAAACATTCTCCTTTCCGCCGTGGCCCTCACGGCCTTGACCGGCGTCGCTCTCGCCGCCGATCTTCCCTCAACCAAAGAAGCCCCGGCCTACATTCCGCCGCCGCCTGTCTTCACTTGGACGGGCTTCTACATCGGCGCGGACATCGGCGGCGGCTTCAGCTCGACCAACCTGCACTCCAACTGGACCGGCTGGAACTCGCATTCCCTGGACACATCGGGTTTCATGGGCGGCGGCTACGTCGGCTATAATTATCAGATGACTCCGAACTTCGTTATCGGCGTCGAAGGCGACTTCCAGGGCTTGACCGGCTCTAGCAACTGGGGCTGGACCACCAACCGCACAGCGTTTACGTTCAAGACCCAGCAAGATTGGCTGGCCGCGATCAACGGTCGCCTCGGCTATGCGATGGACCGCTTCCTGATCTACGCTATCGGCGGCGCGGCCTGGGGTCAGGGCAGTGCGAACCTCTGCGGCGGCGTCGTAGGAGGTCCCGTTACCTGTGTCGGTAGTAAAAACGCCGATCTCTTCGGCTTTGATATCGGCGGCGGCGTTGAATACGCCTTCACCCCGAACTGGCTTGCCCGCGTCGAATACCGTTATTACGGCTTCGACAATTACAACATGACGGCTTGGGGCAATTACACCCCGGTCCGCGTGCAGAGCGATGTCAGCACCATCCGCGTCGGCCTCGCTTACAAGTTTGGCGTTCCGGAGCC
>CAYRNB010000053.1:0-4941 GCA_964425315.1 uncultured Rhodoblastus sp. | reverse complement strand
TCGCCGGTCTCGCCGCCCTGAAACAATTTGCACAGGAAAAAGCCACCGGGGCGCAAGACCTCGCCGGCGAAATCGGCGGCCAGTTCTGCGAGATGAACGATGCGCAAATGATCGGTCTTCTTGTGGCCGGTGGTATTGGCCGCCATGTCGGAAATCACCCCGTCGGCGGGCCCGCCCAGCTTTTCCTTCAACTTGTCCGGCGCGTCGGGGTCGAGAAAATCCTGGGCGAAAAATTCGACGCCAGGGATCGGCTCGATGTCGAGAACATCGATACCGACCACTGTGCCCCGCCCTTGCGCCGCGCCGGTCCTTTTCGCCGCGATTTGCGACCAGCCGCCCGGCGCCGCGCCGAGATCGGCGATCTTCTGGCCCGGCCGCAAAAGGCGATATTTGTCGTCGATTTCCAGGAGCTTGAAGGCGGCGCGCGAACGAAAACCCTCTCGCTTGGCCCGCGCCACATAGGGATCGTTGAGCTGCCGATCGAGCCACAGGGTCGAAGAGAGGCTTCTCTTGCGCGCCGTTTTCACGCGCGTTTTCAGGCCGCGGCCGCCCTCGCCGCCCGACGCGCCGGTCGGTTTTTTCATCAGCCGAAGGACCTGTCGGCGCGCATCAGCTCCAGCAGCATGCCCTCGCGCAGGCCGCGGTCGGCGATGCGGATGCGCTCGGAGGGGAAGGCGCGGCGTATGCCTTCCAATATGGCGCAGCCGGCGAGCACCAGATCGGCGCGGTCCGGACCGATGCAGCCGTTGCGCGAGCGCTCGGCGTAGGACATGCGGCGCAATTTGTTGATCACCGCGTCGATTTCGGCGTGCGACATCCACAATCCGTCGACCCGCCGCCGGTCGTATCGCGGCAGGTTCAAATGCACGCCGGCAAGCGTCGTGACGGTGCCCGAGGTGCCGAGCAGGTGGAAGCGCCGGCACCTTTCCTCGCGCGCCGCCAAGGATTTGAACTGCTGCAATTCGGCGACGACCAGTTCGGTCATTGCGTTGAACTGCTCGAAGGAGACTTCCGCGCCGCCGAAGCGCTCGGCCAGAGTGACGACGCCGAGCTGCAGGGAGGTCCAATGATGGATGCGCCGTCCCTCGCCGCGGTCGGGCCCAAGCCACACGACCTCCGACGAGCCGCCGCCGATGTCGAACAAGACGACGGCCTTGGCGGCGGCGTCGGCGAGCGAGGCGCAGCCGGCGGCGGCAAGCCCCGCCTCGGTCTCGCGGCTGACCACCTCAAGCTCAATCCCCGTCCGTTCGCGCACCCTTTCGACGAATTCGGCGCCGTTTTCCGCAATACGGCAGGCTTCCGTGGCGATGGTCCGCGCGCGCGTGACGCCGCGCGCCTCCATTTTGTCGCGGCAGACGGCGAGCGCGTCCAGCGTGCGGCGGATCGCCTCCTCGCTCAGCCGGCGGTTCTGGCCAAGGCCCTCGCCGAGGCGGACGATGCGGGAAAAGGCGTCAACGATACGGAAATTTTCCGCCCCGCGGCGGTGGGAATCGCGAATCGGCCGCGCCACCAGCAGACGGCAATTGTTGGTGCCAAGGTCGAGCGCCGCGTAGGTCGCGGTGGCGCGCTGGCCGTAAGCCGCGGCCCCGGCCTGCGACCGCGGCGCGGCGGACTCGTCGATGGAGCGTCCCGCTCCTATCGCTCCCACAGACGGCAAACTTCCTCCCCGCGCCATCAAGCGCCTGAACTGCCTCGCGCCAGCATAAGGCCGGCGAGGCCTGACCGACAAGGCTTTTCGGCATGCGCCCCGGCGCGCCCGAACAGGCGTTATCGGCGCGCCGACGGACGCCGGCGTCGATTGTCTTGATCGCGCAGGATATTGTCCGAAAAACCGGCGGCCGCCTTTCGGGAATCCTGCACCGGACAGAGCCGACGCGAAGGGGGTTGCGCGTTGCGCCCGCTTTGGCTATTTCAGCCCAACTGCGGCGTCGCGCCCGGTGGGGAATAGTTCAACGGTAGAACAGCGGACTCTGACTCCGTCAATCTTGGTTCGAATCCAGGTTCCCCAGCCATACTAACTACCGAAAAGATCTATAAAATTTAAAATCGTGCGCCGAGCGTCTTATTGTTATGCGCCAAATATGCGCCAATCCGATCGTCAGCGGGGGACGTGGCTCATCCCTCTGAATCGCCGACCATCGGCAGCCTTAAGGCTATGGAGATCGAAATCTTACCGGCGAATTGCGTCGCGTTGCGATCGCAAACTGAACGCCGCCGCGTGCAGGCGATGCAAATTGCTGCAAGTGACGAAGAGGCCGTCTCCAGCCACCTGTAGTCACCAGAATCGCCCTCCCAATCCGCCAAAATCTAATGCCCGACTTCACGCTTCTCCGGAGCGCTGGGCTTCTCTGCAATGTTGCGATATACGATCGCTGGCCAAGAAAACGCTCTTTGCAGTTCCGTTGCAGCATTCCCGACGCATCGCGACGCAGAGCCGTTGCTCCAGCTTGCTTTGAGCGTGGGCGCCAGCACGACGCCAACGCCCGCGAGATAAAAAACCAATAATATTTCGATAAAAGTGCGCATCGGGCCTCCCTCCGGATCGCATTCAAAACTACCAGCAACATTACCGCGCCGAAAGTGGCCTCATCAATCCGCGTCCGCACGGCCGGCGGGGTCGCGGGCGTCTGTCCGGCCCGTCCGCTTTATGACCATTATTGTGCGGCCAGATGCGAAGTGATCGGCGGCGAGGGAGAAGCGTAATGGCCAGCATGGACGTAATCCGCGTCAATCGCGCCCCGGTGCTGACCCTTTGGGCTTCAATCGTGGCGGAGCGGCTCGGCTATCCGACCGCCACGGCGTTGACGCTTGGCCGCGCCGTTGCGGGGTACAGCGCTCAAGCCAAAGCGCGGCGTCTGGGGCTCGTCGAGGAACGCGAGGAGAAAGAGGAGCGGGAACGGCCCCAAGCCCCGCGAGAGACCGTCCTTGTGCTCGGGCGGCGCATCCCGGTCCTGGCGACGGAGGGAGGGGAAATCCGCGCCGAGGATCATGGCAAGCCGGGCTCGCAGCGCTCGACATTGAGTTATATCCGTCGAGCCTTCGGGGATAATCTCGACGCCGTGCGCGCGGCCATGGAGGCGCTGGCCGCATCGTATCCGCCTGACGAACTTAATCGGATCGGATTTCACCTCTATGAGCGATTCCGGCCCGAAGTCCCCGACGACGTGAGCGGCTGGGGAGCCAAGGCAGAGTTGAAATTGGAGCGCATCCGAAACGCCCGAATTTGAAGTGTAGCATGTCGACAGCATTGCCGTTCGGGCGCTGTCGCGTCGATGCGATCAGCCTGCCGGATGAAACCCCATTCCCGTGGATCGCCGGGGCGCGGCGTTGAGGCGCCGATCGACGACTGCCTTCAACACAAAATCGCGCTGAACCAAGGAAAAGATCACTTGTAAACTAAAAACACCGATGTTCAGCGGCCGAAACTTAAGCATTGCTGCGCATATTTTTCAGTATGAAATCAGTCTAATAGCAGAAAATTGTGATTACATCCGAAATACTGCTCACATTTTTGTGAAAACAAGTCATAATAAAATAAGCTCGCACAGCGCGCGGCGCACATCCCCTCGTGCAGCATGCCGTGCGAGTTAGTCGAGTCGGAGCTCTTTGTGTGTCTGTTCCTGTCTTGGCCCCGGGTGCAGCTTTTTTGCACCCGGGTTTTCTTGCCCTCGCGATCGGCTCGCGAAAACCGCCGCGCCGAGCAGGTCACAATATTGCCTAATTGGCGCCTGCTGTCTGTCACAAAAATGCGACACGCGCAAACAAACGGCCGGATCGTCGGCGCGTTCATGCGGTCATCGCCGTGAAGACCTCGTCCTTAAAGAGCGCGCGCCAGTGCTTTTGCGGCGCGCCGGGGATGGGTCACGTGTGATCCCTGCGGCGCTCTGAGATTCTGCGGCTGTCTCAGATGGGCGGTTAGCGGTAATTCCGACTCACAATATGAATGTCCGCTTCGAGCCAAACCGGTCATCTGACCCCATCCCGCGCATATCACACCGCGCGTTCTCCCTCGATAATGGCGCCGCCAAGGCGGCCGGAGCGAAGGGCGGCGCGGAGACGACTGTAGAGGGCCGTGTGAGAAATGCGGGCTAGCCAAAGCGCGGCGTCTGGGGCTCGTCGAGGGACGCCAGGCGGCAGAGCAGCGGGAACGGCGCCGGGCCTCGCGAGAGGCCGTCCTATTTGCTTGGGCGGCGCGTTCGGGTCTTGGCGACAAACGACGGGGAAATTCGCGCCGAGGATCATGGGAAAGCTGCATCGGAGCGCCCGACGCTCGCATACGTCCGTCGGGCCTTCGGAGATAATCTGAACGCCGTGCGCGCCGCTATGGAGGCGCTGGCGGAGTCCTATCCACCGGACGAGCTCAATCGGATTGGATTCCATCTCTATGAACGATTTCGGCCCGAGGCGCCCGAGGGCGTGAGCGGCTGGGGCGCGAAGGGTGAACTGAAACCAGAGCGCATCCGAAACGCCCGGATTTGACCGCAGCTTTCTTGCTGCGAATCTAAATTGTAGAACTCATGCGGATTCGGGCAGGTTTTTTTCAGTCAGCGGCGGCACTGTTGCGCATTGTCAATAGTTGTTGCTTTAAGGTCACAGACATGAGGCTCATCTTGGGCGACAATGGGCTCATAAAAATAAAAACCCCGATGCGAAAGCACCGCATCCGGGTCAAGAAGGACGCACACATAGATGTCCCGCGGGACTAACCCGCATAGCGATCACTGAGGGGGTGAGACGCTATGCGGACCTTTTCCTTATTTATGACAGCTTTCGCGCGATTTTTCGACCAAAATTGTCAAGCTATTTAGTTGCGGGTGAACCGTCGCACAACTTGCCGCTGTTGCTTGGACGAAGCTTGCTGTTACTCCGAATGAACTTGGTATTAATGCTTTTCACTCAGAGGCGCATCGTGCGGCGCTAACCACTTGCGCCGCGCCTGGC
>CAYRNB010000052.1:0-21960 GCA_964425315.1 uncultured Rhodoblastus sp. | reverse complement strand
GAACTGGCGGCGAAACTGCTGGCGGAATTTCCCGATCAGGTCACGGTGGTGGTGGACGCCTGCCAATTGCGCTGCCCGCCGGAGCAGGTCCGCGCCGATCTCGAAGCCGGCTTTATGGTCATGGTCACGGGATCGAAATTCGCCGGCGGCCCGGCGCTCGCCGGCGCCCTGCTGCTGCCGCCGCGCCTCGTCATCCAACTTTCCGCGCTCAAGCGCCTCGATTGGGCGGAGGGCCTCGCCGCCCATATGGCGGCGCTCGACTGGCCCGCGCGCCTGCGGGAGAAGAACCCCGGCCCCTTCGGCGCCCGCGTCAATTGCGGCCTCGGCCTGCGCTGGGAGGCGGCGCTGGCCGAATATGAGCTTTTTTGCGCTCTCGACCCGAAGGCGATCGAATACGCTGTGATCAAATTCGGCGAGGCGGCGCGCAACCATGTCGCGCGCTTACCACGCCTGACCTTCGACGACGCCCGCGGCGCGGCGCGCACGATTTTCTCCATCGTCAGCCGCGACGCGTCGGGCGCGCCCCTGCCCGCCGCGCCCATCCAACGGAAACTCGGCGCGCAAGGAATTCACCTCGGCCAGCCGGTCGCCCTCGGCCATGCCGAAGCCTTGCGCCTTTGCCTCGCGGCGCCGCAGATCAACGATTTCGCCCTGCGGGCGGAGAGCGGCATGGACGAAAAGTCCGCCTTCGCCCCGCTGGCGCGCGACATGCAGACGCTATTCGACAAATGGGGCGCGATCGTCGCGGGTTGCTGAAGCGAACTTCTCACAAATTCGGCAAGTTGCGCGCCAGGGCCTCCAGCACCGCCATGCGGACGGCGACGCCCATTTCCACCTGTTCACGGATGAGGCTTTGATCGCCATCGGCGACGCCGGAATCGATCTCGACGCCGCGGTTCATCGGACCCGGATGCATGACCATCGCATCCGGCCTGGCGTAGGCCAGCTTTTCCTCGTCGAGGCCGAAAAAGCGGAAATATTCGCGGGTCGAAGGAATGAAGGCCCCCTGCATGCGCTCGCGCTGCAGGCGCAGCATCATGACGATGTCGGCGTCCTTCAGCCCGTCGCGCATATTGGCGTGGACCTCGACGCCCAATCGGCCGATGCCCGTCGGCATCAGCGTCGACGGCCCCACCACCCGCACCCGCGCGCCCAAAGCCGACAAAAGAATGATATTGGAGCGGGCGACGCGCGAATGCAGCACGTCTCCGCATATGGCGACATTCAAACCCTCGATGCGGCCCTTGGCGCGACGTATGGTCAGGGCGTCGAGCAGGGCCTGGGTCGGATGTTCGTGGGCGCCGTCGCCGGCGTTGACCACGGCGCAATCGACTTTGCGCGCCAGGAGGTGGGCGGCGCCCGCCTGATGATGGCGCACGACGATAATGTCGGGCCGCATGGCGTTGAGGGTGATCGCCGTATCGATCAGCGTCTCGCCCTTTTTCACCGAACTTGTCTGCACCGACATGTTCATCACGTCGGCGCCGAGCCTTTTGCCCGCCAGTTCGAACGAGCTCTGGGTGCGGGTCGATGCCTCGAAGAACAGGTTGATCAGGGTGCGGCCAGCGAGCCGCGCCTCTTTCTTCCGCACCTGGCGGGAAATGTGGATCGCCTCTTCCGCCAGCGCCAGCAGATGGAGGATTTCGAGCCGGTTCAGGCCCTCAATGCCCAGAAGGTGTTTGTGCGGGAAGGACGTGGACATGAACTAGCCTCTATCCGAGACGCCCACCGACGGCAAGCGTCGCATGTTTGGGCAAATTCCGGGCGCTTCGAAGGACTAATTTGACAGGAGGGCGCCGCTCCCCCATTTTCCGCGCCCATCTAGCGGCCGGCAAGGCCGCGCCTCAAATATCGCCTTATCGGGTCGGCGTCGCTGGCCTGCCCCGGGAACGAAACATGGACGTGGTCATCGTCGAATCGCCTGCCAAGGCCAAGACGATCAACAAATATCTGGGCCGCAATTTCGAGGTTGTGGCCTCGTTCGGCCATATTCGCGACCTGCCGGCCAAGGACGGATCGGTCGATCCCGACGCCGATTTCAAAATGCTGTGGGAAGTGGACGGCAAGGCCAACAAGCGCATGGCCGACATCGCCGCCCTGGTGAAAGGCGCCGACCGCATCGTGCTCGCCACCGACCCGGATCGCGAGGGCGAGGCCATTTCCTGGCATGTGCTGGAGGTTTTGCGGCAGAAAAGAGCGCTCAAGGATAAGCCGGTCGATCGTGTCGTCTTCAACGCCATCACCAAGGACGCCATCCTGGAGGCGATGAAACATCCGCGCCGGATCGACGAATCCCTGGTCGAGGCCTATCTCGCCCGCCGCGCGCTCGATTATCTCGTCGGCTTCAACCTCTCCCCTGTCCTGTGGCGAAAATTGCCGGGGGCGCGCTCGGCCGGCCGCGTTCAATCGGTGGCGCTCCGTCTCGTCTGCGACCGGGAGCTGGAAATCGAGAAATTCGTCCCGCGCGAATATTGGTCGCTGGTCGCCCATTTGCGCAACCAGGCCGACGCCCCCTTTACCGCCCGCCTCGTCGGCGCCGACGGCAGGAAAATCTCCCGGCTCGACATCGGCGCGGGCGCCGAGGCGGAAAAATTCAAGCAGGATTTGGAAAAAGCGGAATTTTCCGTCGTTTCGGTCGAAGCCAAGCCGGCCAAGCGCCACCCTTCCGCCCCCTTCACCACCTCCACCCTGCAGCAAGAAGCGTCGCGCAAGCTCGGCATGGCGCCGGAGGCCGCCATGCGGGTGGCGCAGAGACTTTACGAGGGCGTCGATATCGGCGGCGAGACGGTCGGCCTCATCACCTATATGCGCACCGACGGCGTCGATGTCGCGCCGGAAGCGGTCGCCGCCGCCCGCGCCGTGATCGGCAAGGAATTCGGCGACAAATATGTGCCGAGCGTCCCGCGCAAATATCAGGTCAAGGCCAAGAACGCCCAGGAAGCACATGAGGCGATCCGCCCGACCGACGTGTCGCGCCTGCCAAAAAACGTCGCCCGCTATCTGCAGCCCGATCAGGCGAGGCTCTACGAGTTGATCTGGACCCGCCTGGTGGCGAGCCAGATGGAATCCGCGACGCTCGAACGCACGACCGCGGAAATCGCGGCCAAAGCCGGAGCGCGGAGGCTGGACCTGCGCGCCACCGGCCAGGTGGTGCGTTTCGACGGATTCTTGAAACTCTACCAGGAAGGCAAGGACGACGAGGAGGATGAAGAGTCCGGCCGCCTGCCGCCGCTCGCCCAGGGCGAAAAGCTGAAGAAGGACAGGATCGACGCGAGCCAGCATTTCACCGAGCCGCCGCCGCGCTATACCGAGGCGACCCTGGTCAAGCGCATGGAGGAGCTCGGCATCGGCCGCCCCTCCACTTACGCTTCGACCCTCGCCGTCCTGCGCGACCGCGATTATGTGCGGCTGGAAAAGAAGCGCCTTTTTCCCGAAGACAAGGGGCGGCTCGTCACCGCCTTTCTCGAAAGCTTCTTTGGCCGCTACGTCCAATATGACTTCACCGCCGATCTCGAAGAGCAGCTCGACCGCGTTTCCAACAACGAGATCGAATGGAAACAGGTCATGCGCGATTTCTGGCGCGAATTTTCGCTCGCTCTCGACGGCGCCAAGGAATTGCGCACGGGCCAGATTCTCGAAAGCCTCAATGAATTGCTGGGGCCGCATATTTTCCCGGCCAAGGAGGACGGCTCCAACCCCCGCGCCTGCCCCTCCTGCGGAGACGGGTTATTGTCGTTGAAGCTCGGCAAGTTCGGCGCCTTTATCGGCTGCTCCAACTATCCCGAATGCAAGTTTACCCGCACGCTCGCCGACCGCGGCGAGGCGGCGAAAGGAGCGGAAGGCGAGCGGCCGGGCGTAAAAATTCTCGGCGAGGACCCGGCGACCGGCCAGGAAATCTCTTTGCGCGACGGACGTTTTGGCGCCTATGTGCAGGAAGGCGAAGGCGACAAGCCGAAGCGCTCGTCTCTCCCCGCCAATATCAAGCCCGACGATATGACGCTCGAAATCGCGCTGGCGCTCCTGTCGCTGCCGCGCGAAGTGGCGAAACATCCCGAAAGCGGCGAGCCGATCCTGGCGGGCATCGGCCGCTACGGCCCCTACGTCCAGCACGGCAAGACCTACGCCAATCTCGCCAAGGACGACAATGTGCTGGAGATTGGCGCCAATCGCGCCATCGACCTCATCATTACCAAGGAGGCGGGCGGCGGCCGCAAGGGCGCCGGCGGCGAGATTCGGGCGCTGGGCGACCATCCCGACGGCGGCGCCATCGCGCTGAAGGCGGGGCGGTTCGGCCCCTATCTCTCCTGGGGCAAGATCAACGCCACCCTGCCGCGCGGAACCGACATGACCGGCCTGACGCTGGAAAAGGCGATCGAAATCGTCAACGCCAAGGCCGCCGGCGCGCCGAGCGACGGGCGCGTTCTCGGCGACCATCCCGACGGCGGCAGGATTTCCGTGCGCGCCGGCCGTTACGGCCCCTATGTCGGGTGGAACAAGGTTTACGCCACCCTGCCCAATCGCCTGACGCCGGAGACGATTTCGCTGGAAGAGGCGATCCGGCTGATCGAGGACAAGATCTCCGCCGGCGGCGGCAAGAAGCCGGCAAAGAAGACGGCAGCCAAAAAGGCGCCGGCCAAAAAAGCGGCGAAGAAGAAGGAAATCGTCGATTCCGACGAGCCCCCGTTCGAAGGCGCCGCGCCAGCGAAAAAGGCGGCCGCAAGAAAGACGAGCGTAAAGAAATAAATCGCGAGCCGCGGTCGCCGGCTTCGCGCGCGGCTGCGCCTTACGCTTAAATTTCCGCTATCGCCCCTGAGCAGACCCGCGCATTGCAGCAATCGGATTTGCAATGCGTCCAACTCTAAATATACTGCGCCTTCAATTCCATAGCGCAATCGCCGACGCTGGGCAGTCCGCTGGTTGTCAGATTTGGGGGTAAGCCATGATCAAAGTGAGTGTTATGTATCCCAATACGCCTGGCGCTCGTTTCGATCACGAGTACTACCGGGATCGGCATATGCCACTCGTGAAAGCCCGGATGGGTGATAGCTGCAAGTACTACACAATTGATAAAGGCCTCGCAGGCGGGGCGCCTGGCGCTCCCGCAACCTATGTTGGAATGTGCCATATCTTCTGCGATTCGATCGAGGACTTTCAGGCTGGCTTTGGACCGCACGCGGAAGAGATCATGGCGGACATCCCGAACTACACCGACCTGACCCCGATCATCCAGATCAGCGAAGCCGTCGTGCGCAAGTAGCTTTTCTCTTTTGCCCGCATCGGCTGCTCCTACGTCCTGGATTGCTGGTTCGCGTCAACGAGACGGCCTGAACGATATTTCGTATCGAGCGAAATGATAGGCTTCCCCACCGGAGGAAGGCCGGCTCCACGGCCGAACCGCGTACGACCGGTGGCCACGAATGAGCCGTCATTGAGTCTCAGGCCGCTTGCCGCCCTTCGGCGCCCGTGGAGCTTGACCTCCAGGGGTTCGACGCCCCGACGACGGTCGACAGGCCGGTGTCCACCTGGCGGAAACCTCAGCCCTGCGGCGCCGCCTGTCTTCTCATGACCGCATAGCAGCCTGTTTGGCGTGGCGATACGTCCGCTCTCGCGCTTTCGTCAATGTTGGTGGATGGCGGCCGCCAAGACATATAGCGCCATGATGATGACCACCACCGACCCGATTGTGTACAGGGTCGCGCGGACTTCGTGGCTCTGTTTGGTCGCATAGGCGAGTGTATGGCCAAGGCGGGCGCCGACAAACGTGTACATGAGAATGTTCGCCAGAAGGTATGTCGGCGCGACGGCGACAAATAGCAGTCCGCAGGCAAGGAAGGCGGGGATATTTTCCAGATCGTTGCGTTGCATCCTTCGCGACCGGTCCACGTAGTCGTTTAATTCGAGCTGCTCGGGGCGCGGATTTCGGTTGATCAGGCCGGCCCGCATATCCTCCGGGGTCGCCCAGCCGCCGCCAACCTTCAGCATCCGGTAAACGGTCACCCATCCTTGCCCCATGAGCTTCAGGATCATGATCGCGGACGCGATCGCGTAAGTGACGAAGACGGGGTTTTCCATGTTCAACAGGGTCATCGTTTTTCTCCAATCGAGGCGGCTTTTTCCGGTGAGGCTTCACGGCTAGGCGGCGTCCGCGAGCCGCTCGCCCAGCGCGCGCAGCAGCCCTGCGCCGTCGCCGCGCCAGGCGGCCCCGTGCATGCAGGCGAGCGTGGTCGGCTCGAGCTTCGCCAGCCGCTCCATCATCGCGCCGGCGTTCTTGGTGTGCGAGAAATAGTCGAGATTTGTCCGGAACGCCTCGCTCGGCTCGAGTATGTCGCCCTCGGTGACCGGCGGATGCTGCGCGCCGCCCTGGGTGAAGAGATCGCCGCAAAGAAGGGTGCGCGTCGTTTCCTCCATCAGGAAGCCGCATTCCCAGCCGTGCGGCAGATGCGGCGCCGCCACCCAACGCAGCTTGTGCGCGCCGATCGATACGCGTTCGTCGTCTTCGAGCGGCCGTGGGTCGCGATCGGCGACGTCGCCGACGGAAACGAGCGCGGCGATCTTGCCGCAGAGCGGCGACGCCTGGGGCGCGACCGCGAGGAATTCGTTGAGCGCGCCGCATTCATCCGCCTCGTAATGCGAGAAGGCAATGTGGCGCAGGCGCTCCACCGGCATCACCGCCTGGATGGCCTCGCGCACGAGGGGAAAGGTCTTGCGCAGACCGGTGTGGAAGAGCAGCGGCTCCTCGTCGAGGATCAGATATTGGTTGAAGCTGAACCCGCCGGGCACAACGCTGACGGGGATGCTGATGCGGTAGACGCCCTCGGCGATCTCGTCGATCGTGGCGCCAGCGCTTTGGTTGGTGATCATGGGAGCCTCCTTCGCTGTCCTGGCGGTGGTGTAACGAGCGGGCCGGTCGTTACACTTCCACGGGAGAGGTTTTTCGCTATGCTGTCGGAATGCCGGCATCGAATATCGCCCCGCCAACCGACGATGCTTCTCTCGTCCGTGCGATCGAAGCCGCCGCGCCAGGTGTCGACCGCGCCGCGGAAGCGGAGCTTTATCGGCGCCTGGCGCCGCGGGCGCGGCTTTACGGGCTGCGCCATCTGCGCGACGCGCATGCGGCCGCGGATCTGGCGCAGCAGGTGCTGATGATGACAATCGAGAAACTGCGCGGCGGCGGGCTGCGCGAGCCGGAGAAGCTCGCCTCATTCGTGCTCGGCGCGTGCCGGCTGGTCGTGCTCGATCTGCGTCGAGGCGCGTCCCGGCGGGACGCGCTGTTGCGGACCTATGGCGATTTCAACGAAGCGGTCGAGCCGGTGGAACCCAAAGGGCTTGACGAAGCGAAGCTCGCGCAATGCCTCAATGGCCTTTCCGAGCGCGCGCGCTCGGTTCTTGTCCTGGGCTTTTACGCCGACAAATCCGCCGCGGAGGTAGGACGCGAGCTTGGATTGAGCGCAGAGAATGCGCGCGTCATCCGGCATCGGGCTCTGCTCAGCCTCAGGCGATGCATGGGCGAAAAGGAGGAGACGCCATGACCGGCTCCTGCGCCGCGCCGATCCCCTTCGGCACGCTCGTCGGATATTGGTTCGCCGAGCTTGCCGCCGACGCCGAGCAGCGCGTCGAGGAGCATTTCCTGGGCTGCGCCCATTGCAGCGCGCGCCTCGAGGCGCTTGCGGCGCTGCATCAGGGCATACGCGCTTCCTTCGAAAACGGAGCGATCCATGCCGTCATCTCCGCGCCGTTCCTCGCGACGATGAAGGAGCGCGGCATGCGCTTGCGCGAATATCCGGTCGCGCCGGGCGGTAGCGTGCATTGCACAATCAGCGCCAGCGACGATGCCGTCATCGGACGGTTGAAGGCGCCGCTCGCGGGACTCGCGCGAGTCGATATGGTCGTCACAGACGAGGCCGACACGCTGCTCTTCCAGCTCGAAGATGTTCCCTTCGACCCCGCCGCGGGCGAGGTGCTGTTTTGCCCGGCGGCGGCGGCGCTGAAGCAGATGCCGGCGCACACGGAAAAGGTCCGGCTGCTCGCAGTCGAGGATGCGGGCGAGCGCGCGATCGGCGACTACACCTTCTTTCACACTCCTGGTTGAGCGGAGTCGGCCGGGCGCCGGTCTGGTCGGCGCGCCTACCGCGCCTCCTCCCAGCTTTTCGACAGGCGCATGGCGGCGAGGATGATGCCGACCAGCGAATAGGTCTGCGGGAAATTGCCCCAAAGTTCGCCGGTGGCGGGATCGATGTCCTCTGACAGGAGCCCGACATGGTTGCGGCGGGCGAGAATTTTCTCGAACAGGCCGCGCGCCTCGTCGCGACGGCCGATCGCGGCCAAAGCCTCGACATACCAGAAGCTGCACAGGGTGAAGGCCGTCGTCGGCGCGCCGAAATCGTCCGGCTCGGCATAGCGGAAGAGATAGAGGCTGCGGCCGAGAATCTTGCCGATCGTCTCCACCGTGGCGATGAAGCGCGGATCGTTCGCCGCCACCAGGCCCAGTTCGCTGAGCAGCAGGGAGCTGGCGTCGACATGGTCGGTGTCGAGATGGCCGGAAAAGCAATTGGCCTCGCTGCTCCAGGCGCGTTCGAGGATCGTCGCGCGCAGTTCGTCGGCCGATTTACGCCAATGCGTGGCGCGCTCGACGAGACCGAGCTTGACCGCGATGCGCGCCAGCCGGTCGCAGGCGACCCAGCACATGGCGGCGGAATAGGTGTGGACGGCCGGCTTGTCGCGATATTCCCAAATGCCGGCATCCGGGGTCAGCGCCACGGCGAGCGCCCGCTCGCCCAACGGCTCGAGCAGATGGAAAAGGCCCTCGTCGCCCTTGCGCGGCAGTCGCTCGTCGAAGAACATCTGCGAGGCGGAAAGGATGACGCTGCCATAGACGTCATGCTGGACCTGATGGACGGCTGCATTGCCGACCCGCACCGGCCCGAAGCCGCGATAGCCGGCGAGATCGGGCGCGACCCGCTCCTCCAGCGTCATTTCGGGAAGGACGGCATAGACCGGTTTCAGATCGGGACCGCGCTCCATGGCGATGATATTGGTGACGTAATCGATGAAGCGGGTCATGGTCGTGGTGGCGCCGACCCGGTTCAACGCCTGCACGGTGTAAAAAGCGTCGCGAATCCAGCAGTAGCGATAGTCCCAGTTGCGCTCCGTATGGGGCGCCTCCGGCAGCGAAGTGGTGAGCGCGGCGACGATGGCGCCGGTCTGCTCGAAGCTGCAAAGCTGCAAGGTGATGGCGGCGCGTATGACGTCCGCCTGCCATTCGAACGGCACGGAGAGATTGCGCACCCAATCGTGCCAGGCTTCGCGCGTCCGGTCGTGGAATTCGCGCGCGACCTGCGAGATCGGGCTTGGAAAAGGTTCGTCGACGTGCAGGATGAAGGTCGCCGGTTGCGACAGGATGAAAGCCCCATCCGTGGCGATATAGGAGACCGGCGCGTCGCTGGTGAGGCGGATCGACCCGGCTTCGCTCGCGTAGCGCACGTGATTGCTGCCCGGCGCCCTTTGCGGCAGCAGCCTGCCAAAGCCCATGCGCGGCCGCATGTTGACACGTATGCGGCAGAGGCCGCGCAAAGGCTCGACGCGCCGCACGATCATCGGCGGATTGAAAAGCCGACCGTAATTGAAGAAGCGCGGCGCGAAATCGGTGATGGCGAACGAGGCGGTTCCGTCGGCGGAGGTGACGATTGTGCGCACGATCGCGGTGTTGCGGACGTAACTCTGCTCGTAAGTCGCGCCTTCCTCGTCGAAACTGATGGAGAAATAGCCGTCGCGCGGCATTTCGCCGTCAACCAGGGCGCAGAAGATCGGATCGCTGTCCACGCGCGGCCAGCATGTCCACACTATGGCGGCCGAGCGGTCGAGCAAGGCCGAAATCGCGCCATTGCCGATTACCGCGAGATCAATGGTCGGATTAAGCTTCATTGCGCGCCGACGCCTCTTCCTCCTTCGCCAGCCGGTCGGCCAGATCACGCAGCCATTTGCGTGTCTCGGCGGTGCTGGAGAAATCGGCCTCGGCGGCGGGGAAAAATTCGCCCGCGACCCGCAGGCCTTTTCCGCCGAAGGCTTTCGCCGCCTCGAAAGCCGAAAGATCGGTGAAATCGTCGCCGATGACGATCGGACGGCGGCCGTGGAACGGCGGACGGCGCATGAATTCGCGCAGAGCCGCGCCCTTGGACACATTTCGGGGCGTCACTTCCATCACCTTCTTGCCAGGACGCAGGTCGTGCGCGCCGCCCGCAAGCGGAATGAGGGCGCGCAGCCGCCGTTCGAGCTCCGCCGCCTGTGCTTCGGCGCCGCGGTAATGCACGGCGATGGCGGAGGTCTTCGGCTCGACGAGAACCCCCGGATGAAGCCGGGCCAGTTCGCGGACAGCCTTGACGAAGGAGCGCTCCAGCGGCGTGGCGAGCAATTCGACCTTACCGCCCGCCCTGGCGCGGATTTCGGCGCCATGCACGCCGGCGGCGCGCAAGCGCGCCGGGGCGAGCAGAGTGTCGAGCGTCGCAATGGCGCGGCCGGTCACAATGGCCATAGCGCCGTCAAGCCGATTCGACAGTTCGAGCAGCAAGTCGACCAGCCCCGGCGGCGTCTTCGCCAGTTCAGGGCGCTTGGCTATGTCGATCAGCGTGCCGTCGAGATCGAGAAAAAGCGCGAGAGTCCGCGCTTCGCCGAATTCGTCCTTGCGCCTGGCGTCCAGCATGAAGCGCGTTCCTCGCATATTTCAGCCATTCCCGGGTTCGTTTTATTAAAAATATATGAAAAACCCCAAGAAAACGTTGCGAATGGTGTCCCCCGCCCGATTAGCGGACGGAGAGCGGCGTCCAGTCCGATGCAAGAAACGCCCCACCCCATAAATACAAACCCTTTTGCGATTCGGTGAAATCGTAAAAGGGTCTAGGGTCATAACGCGATCATCATGGCGTCATGTTGGTCGAGATTTGACCAGAAGGCGGAATCGCCGCGCCTGTTCTCCTTCGGGAGAAACCCGTTCAGTAAATGGGAAAGCGATGGGTCAATTGCTCGACCCTGGCGCGAACCCCGGTCTCCACGGCGGCATTGCCTTCCTCGCCGTATTCCGCCAGGCCGTCGAGAATTTCGACGATCATCTGGCCGATCTCCCGGAATTCGGCGGCGCCGAATCCACGCGAGGTCCCGGCCGGAGAGCCCAGCCTGACGCCGGAGGTCACCCAGGGCTTTTGCGGATCGAACGGCACGCCATTTTTGTTGCAGGTGATTTCGGCGCGGCTCAAGGCCGCCTCGGCCGCCTTGCCGGTCAGCCCCTTGCTCCGCAGATCGACCAGCATCAGGTGATTGTCCGTGCCGCCGGTGACGATGTCGAGGCCGCCTTCCATGAGAGTTTCCGCCAGGACGCGGGCGTTCTCCACCACCTGATGGGCGTAGGACTTGAAATCAGGGCGCAGAGCTTCGCCGAAAGCCACCGCCTTGGCGGCGACGACATGCATCAGCGGCCCGCCCTGCAGGCCGGGGAAGATCGCCGAATTGATTTTTTTGCCGATATCCTCGTCGTCGGCGAGCACCAGGCCGCCGCGCGGGCCGCGCAAGGTCTTGTGGGTGGTCGAGGTGACCACATGGGCGTGGGGAAAGGGCGAAGGATGGGCGCCGCCCGCCACCAGGCCGGCGAAATGCGCCATATCGACGAAGAGATAGGCGCCGATGGCGTCGGCGATGGCGCGGAAGCGCTCGAAATCCCAGTGACGCGCATAGGCCGAGCCGCCGGCGATGATCAGTTTCGGCTTGTGCTCGCGGGCGATGGCCTCGACCTCGTCCATGTCGATGCGCCCGCTGTCGCGGTTGACGCCATAGGAGACCGGCTTGAACCATTTGCCCGACATGTTCACCGGCGCGCCATGGGTGAGATGGCCGCCCGCCGCCAGATCCAGGCCCATAAAGACGTCGCCCGGCTGCAACAGCGCCAGGAACACGGACTGATTGGCCTGGCTGCCGGAACTCGGCTGCACATTGGCGAAACGGCAGCCGAAAAGCCGCGTCACGCGTTCGATGGCGAGATTTTCGGCGATATCGACGAACTGGCAGCCGCCGTAATAGCGTTTGCCCGGATAGCCTTCGGCATATTTGTTGGTCAGCACCGAGCCCTGGGCTTCGAGAACGGCGCGCGACACGATGTTTTCCGAGGCGATCAGCTCGATTTCGCGGCGCTGGCGGCCGAGTTCCAACTGGATGGCGCGGGCGATCTCATGATCGGCCTCGGCGAGATCCGAGCCGAAAAAACTATTGGACAGCGACCAGGCCGCGGCGGCGTGGGATTGGCTCATCGAGGGCTCCATTAGGGCAAGGCGCCCGCTTGAAGCGGCGCCGCAAATTCGAGAGGCCCATATCACGCGCGCGAAGCGGAAGAAAGACCGGAAAGGAAAGCGGCCCCTCGTCCCGGCTCGGCCGCGGCCGTTATCGGCGGATTGCGGAGCGAGGCGGGGATCAGCGCTCCTGCGCCTCCGGTTGGTAGCCCGAGGGCTGAGCCATGGCCGGCTGGATGGCCTGAGCCGCCGCGGCTTCCGTCGAGAAGCCGTCGCGCTGATAGATGTCTTCGCGGAACTGCGTCACGCCGTCCGGCTGGCCCCAGGCGGTGATGTAGACCCAGTAGACATTGACCGGCTTGGTGAGCTTCACGTCCACCCTTTCGCCGGAGGCGATGGTCGCGTCGATTTTCGCACGGTCCCAGCCCGGATTGTCCTTCAGCAGCCAGGCGACGTAATCGCGGATGTTCTGGACGCGCATGCAGCCGGAGGAGACGAAGCGGAAGTCGTCGCCGAACACGCCTTTTTCCGGCGTATCGTGCATATAAACGCCGTAGGGATTGGCGATGTTGACGCGCACCACGCCGAGCGAATTGTCCGGGCCCGGATCCTGGCGGAAGCGGTAATTGGTGGCGTCGAGCGAATACCAGTTGATCTGGCTCGGCTGGACCTCGCGATCGTCCTTGTCGAAAATGCGTATGTGGTGCTTCGCCAGATAACCCGGATCGGCCTGCATTTTCGGGATCAGGTCCTTGCGGATGATCGAAGCCGGCACCGTCCAATAAGGATTGAAATCGATGTCGAGCGCCCGGGTCTGCATGACCGGCGACTGGCGGTCGATGCGCCCGACCCCCGCCTCGTGCCTTGTGTCCACCGTGTCGTTTTCCACGGTTTCGACCATGGCCCCGGGGATATTGGCGACGACGTAGCGCTCGCCGAGATTGGACGAGTAGGAGCGCAGCCGCACCAGATTGGTCTTGAGCTGATTCAGGCGGTAATCGGCCGGCACGTTCATCGCCGCGATCGTATCGGAGTTGACCACTCCGGTCGGAATCAGGCCGTTGCGCGCCTGATACCGCCTCACGCCCGCTTCGACGTAGGAATCGTAAATGCCGGAACTGGAAGCGGCGGGGTTGAGGTCGCCGGTGACGATCAGGCGGCGGCGCACCGCCGCCACCGCGCGCCCCGAGGCGCCAAGCCGCAGCGTGACCCCTGTCGGGACCTTGTTCCACCCGCCCTTGGCGACGATGTCGGTATAGCGCTGGATCGCCTCTTGCGTCGCCGCCAAGGTGCGCGGCGACAGAAGCGGCACGTTGGAGCGCTCGATCGAAAGCCGGGAATCGGCGTCATAATGCTGCGCCCATTCCGCTTGGGAAAAGCCGTCGATCGCCCAGGCCGGAAATGCGCAGGTCGCCGCGGCGGCGAAAGCCAGGCAGGCGGCGACCGTCATGCGGCGCGCCGAAGCCTTGGGCAGTCGCGTGGATTCCTTCTCGTCAAACAAGTTCAAAAGCTCCAGTCCCGGGCCGCGCCTTCGACCCGCGCGCTTTACGACAAAAATGCGTAAAGCACACGGCCCTTCGGCGAACGGAATTTCCGCCGAACGCCGCCTCTTGCGCATTTTGCGGTCGCGCGGTGAGAGTTCGGCCTTGGCGCATACGAAAAAGATTCGATGACGGAAACTCTAAAAGCGGGACCAGCGCGGCGTTTTTAAGGCGGAGACGCGGGCGAGAACGGGCGCCGGCGGCCACGGACGGCGCGAGGCGATAGAAATTTAGTATTTTCAATTCGATTATTAAAAATTTTTATCCTTAAATGTAAAAAAGCCGGGCGAAAAACCCGGCTTCTTCATCGCGGAACAGGATTGAGGGACGAATGCGCGGATCAGAGCCGATATTTGATATGATCGGTCCAGAACCGCTCCAGGCGCATCAGCGCGTTGTTGACCGTCTTGAATTCTTCGATCGAAACGCCGCCGATCTGCTCGACCGTCAGGACGTGCTTTTCATAGAGGCCGGCGACAATGTCGCGCACTTCCTTGCCGGCGGGCGTCAGGCTGATGCGGACCGAGCGGCGGTCGACGCGCGAGCGGGCGTGGTGCAGATAGCCCATTTCCACCAGCTTTTTCACATTATAGGAAACGTTGGAGCCGAGATAATAGCCGCGGGTGCGCAATTCGCCGGCGGTCAGTTCGGAATCGCCGATATTATAGAGGAGAAGCGCCTGGACCGAATTGATGTCGGAGCGGCCGCGCCGGTCGAATTCGTCCTTGATCACGTCGAGCAGGCGGCGATGCAGCCGCTCGACCAGGGTCAGGGCCTCAAGATAAACAGGGCGGATTTCCGCGCCGCGGTCGCCGCGCGCGCCCAACATTTCTGTTTTCATTGCGTTCGACATAACAAAATCCCTGCCGTCCTGTGCACGCCGAATTGGACCCGGCGGCTTCAATGAAAGCAACTTTAATCAGCGGACGTGAAAACCAGCTTAAACAACAAACTGAATCCGGCGTTACCGCGAATTACCGCAATTGAAGTGAATCATCGCTAAATTAAAACAATTATTTACGTTGAGATTTGTATACGATGTCGGCGAGGCTTGCGCCGGCCCGGACGGCCATTTTCGTCAAGCCGCCCCCGCGAGAAAATCGCCCCACCCCTTACTCTTCCCGCCGCGGCCGTCCCCATTGGCGCAGGACCTCGGCCAGTCGCTCGAAGATGCGGCTGTCGTTCGCGGCGGCGTTGGCGCGCCAGGACAGGAACAGATAGGCGGCGAATAAAACGCCGTCCAGGAGCCTGATCCAGGCGCCACCGACGAAAAAGGTCGGCTTGATCGTGGCGACGAAGATTTGGGCGAAAAGCGTCAGCATCCAGACGACGCCGCCCCAGGGCGCGATCAGCCACAGGCCGACGGCGGCGATCAGGTTGAGGACGGCGAAGAAGATGGTCGCGGCGATGACCGCTTCGGAATTGTCGAGAAAGGCGCCGGCGGCCGGCGCGAGAATCCGCCGCCATTGCTCCAGTCCCTCGGCCATCCATAAAAGCGCCACGAGGCGGAAAAACAAGGTCAGGGCGAAATTCCAGCGCGCCTCCTCCGCGTCGACGGCGGTCTTGACGCCGACCTGGATGGCGGCGGTGGATTCGCGTCTCGGCCTGCCCGGCGCGTCCCGGTGAAAATCCATATCCGATTCCGTCTCCGGCTATGGCGCCCTTCCCGCGGCGCGCAACGGGCGCTCCCGGCTGGCGCTTTATCCACCGAAGCCGGCGACGACCGGCTTCAGGTTGCGGAAAAGAGGCCGAGGAGCGTCCTTCGTTAATGCATTTGCGCGAAAGCGGCAAAAATTTTCGTCTCCGCCGCGCTATATGCTAGGAGAAACCGTCCCATCCTGGAAATTGCGACATGCTGGAAAAAATGCGTCATCCGCTCGATCCCTCCCTCGGCCTGGTCAAGCGCCCGCGCCGCAACCGCAAAGCGGAATGGTCGCGCCGCCTCGTGCGCGAGAACGCGCTGACGGCCGACGACCTGATCTGGCCGATTTTTATCATCGACGGCGAGAATGTCCGCCAGCCGGTCGCCTCCATGCCTGGCGTGGAAAGGGTTTCGGTCGACCAGGCCGTCGCCGAGGCCCATCGGGCGGCGGAACTGGCGGTCCCGGCTATTGCGCTCTTTCCCTATACCGATCCCGCCTTGCGCGATCCCAACGGCTCGGAGTCGCTCAACGAGGCCAATCTCGTCTGCCGCGCCTGCCGCGCAATCAAAGCCGCGGTTCCGCAGGTCGGCCTGATCACCGATGTGGCGCTCGATCCCTACACCAGCCACGGCCACGACGGGGTGATGGAGGGCGATCGCATTCTCAATGACGAGACCGTGGCCATTCTGGTGGAGCAGGCGCTCAACCAGGCGCGCGCCGGCGCCGACGTCATCGCCCCATCCGACATGATGGACGGGCGTGTGGCGGCGATCCGCGCCGGCCTCGACAGCGAAGGCTTCATCGACGTTCAGATCATGGCCTATGCGGCCAAATACGCCTCGGCCTTTTACGGCCCCTTCCGCGACGCCATCGGCACCAAGGCGGTGCTCACCGGCGACAAGCGCACCTATCAGATGGACCCGGCCAATTCCGACGAGGCCTTGCGGGAAGTCGCCCTCGACATCGAGCAGGGCGCCGATATGGTCATGGTTAAGCCGGGCATGCCTTATCTCGACATTATCCGTCGCGTAAAAGATTCTTTCGGCGCCCCCACCTTTGCCTACCAAGTTTCCGGAGAATATGCGATGATAATGGCCGCGGGGGAAAATGGGTGGCTCGACGGCGAAAAAGCCATGCTGGAGAGCCTGCTCGCCTTCAAAAGGGCGGGCGCGGACGGAGTCTTGACCTATTTTGCGCCGCGGGCGGCGGAAATTTTGAAGGCGAGAAGCTGAAAAAGGGCGCAATAGCCAAGCGACGATAAGCGGCAAGGGGGCGGCTCAGGTCCTCGGCGCCGCGCTCACGCCAGACATTTCCGCCTCCAGTAGGAGGAAGGGTTATGGGCGCGCCGAAGATCGCAAATTTCTGCGCAAAGCTGTTTCCCAAAGGTTCTTGCCGGACGCGGCGTCTGCTGCTCAAGCCCTTGCAGACGGCGGACGCTTTTTCGCTCGTCGTCCTCACCAACGATCCGCTGGTCGCCAATGGAATCTCCCTCCTGCGCCAGCCCTTCACCCTGGGCGACGCCCAGGACCTGATCGGGCTCTCGCGCCTGAACAAGGGCTGTTTCGCCTCGATCCACCTCGCCGGCGACGGGCCGGTCATCGGTTGCGCCGGCGCGCTGGTGCGCGAGGCGGGCGATCTCGAACTCGGCTTCTGGCTTGGCGCGCCTTATCACGGCAGGCATTTCGGCGCCGAGGCGGCGCAAGCCATGCTGGCCCTGCTCCGCGACGCCTTTCCCGAGCGGCGCATCGTCGCCGAATGTCCGCGCGAAAACGCCGCCTCCTGGCGGCTGCTGCGGCGGCTCGGCTTCGACCCCAGCGGCGAGGCAGGCTATCGCGATGGCGCGCAATTGCTGGCCTATCGGGCTGCGGAAGCTGTGAACTGACGAGGCGCCCCTTGCGTCCGGGAAACGCCAAAGCCAAATTATGCTTCGACGCGTGAAACCACTTCGGAGCGCCACAGATGAGCAACGCCAACAGTTGGAACACGGCGGGCCACCCCGTCGTCTATCCGCTCGCGCCCTTGCCCGCGAGCGCGCTTGCGGGCGTGCGCCGGCGGCGCATGGCGGCGCTGGTCCTCGACCTGATCCTGGTGACATTTCTGACCGTGGCGCTCTTTCTCGTTCTCGGCCTGCTCACCCTTGGCCTCGCCTGGTTCATCCTGCCGCCGCTCTTTCCCTTCGTCGCCTTTTTCTACAATGGCCTGACCATTTCAGGCTGGCGCCTGGCGACGCCGGGCATGAAGGCGATGGATCTCGAAATGCGCCTGGTCAATGGCGCGCCGACGCCGTTTCTCAACGCCGGCGTCCACGCGGTGCTGTTCTATCTGAGCTGGATGTTTCCGCCGATCTTCCTGTTCTCGTTGCTCTCGGCCGACAAGAGAACCCTGCACGACATACTCGCCGGAGTGATCGTGCTGCGTCGCGCATGAGTGAGGGAGGACGCCCTTGAGCAGTGAACCGCGCGACCCGCCGCAGTTCTATCTCACCTCGCCCGCTCCTTGCCCCTATCTGCCGGGAAAGGAGGAGCGCAAGGTCTTCACCCACCTGGTCGGCCGGCGCGCCGAACGGCTCAACGACGCCCTCACACATTCCGGCTTCCGCCGCTCGCAGACCATCGCCTATCGCCCGGCCTGCGAGAATTGCAAGGCCTGCGTTTCGGTGCGCATCCTGTGCGACGAATTCGTTCCCGGCCGCACGCAAAGGCGGGTGCTGGCGCGCAACGCCGACCTTCTCGCCGACATGGACACGGCGCGGGCCGACGCCGAGCAATTCATCCTCTTCCGCGCCTATCTCGATTCCCGCCACAGCGACGGCGGCATGGCCGACATGGCCATGCTCGATTACGCCATGATGATCGAGGACAGCCATGTGGAAAGCCGGCTCGTGCTCTACCGCCTGCCGGAAGCCGACGGAACGCCGGGGCCGCTCGCCGCCAGCTGCCTGACCGACGTGCTGGAGGACGGCCTGTCCATGGTCTATTCGTTCTACGATCCGGATCTGAAAAGCCGCTCGCTCGGCGCCTTCATGATCCTCGACCATATCGAGCGCGCCCGCGCCATGGGCCTGCCGCATCTTTATCTCGGCTATTGGGTCTCCGGCTCGAAAAAGATGGATTACAAGTCGCACTACCTGCCGCAGGAGCGCCTCGGCCAGGACGGCTGGACGCGGGTGGGGTGAAGATCCGAGCGCCGGCGACGATTGTCGCGCCGCGCACATTTATTTCGACGGATTTCAGGTAGAATTGCGCGAGCCGCCGCCGCCTCGTTTTTTCGGCGCGCCGCCGACGAAAAATATTGGGAGGGCCGCCATGCATATTTCCGACGCAACCGCCGTTTCCTTTGGTTTTCTCGCCCTTTACGCCGAAGACATGTACAGCGCGCACAACGGTTCATTGAATCCGCCCGCCGATCCGCGCATCGCCAAAACAGGATGGAAAGTCGTCGCCTATCTGACCGCCCAGGACGCGCTCCTGCCGTCGAAATCGGCCCCCCGCCAGCAATTGAGCCTTGATCCCGCGAAACGCGTGTTTTTCGGCTTTGTCGCGCAGAACGAGGCCGACCCGGGCTTGTTCGCGGTCGCCGTGCGCGGAACGGACGGAATGGTCGAATGGATCATCGACGCGGAATTCCTGCCCACGCCGCATCCACGCCACCCGAGCGCCATGGTCGAGCAGGGCTTCTGGAACATTTACCAGACCATGAGCCTCGCCGATCCGCAAACCGGCGCCAGCACGCACCAGAACGCCGCCGAGGGCATAGAGGAACTGGTCGGCGACCGCAGGGTGATTGTCACGGGTCATAGTCTCGGCAGCGCGCTGGCGACCTATTTTGTCTTGGACCTCGCCGAGCGCTTGGACACGCGGGCGAGCGCCTGCCTGTTCGCTTCGCCGCGCACTGGCGACGACGCCTGGGTCAGGCTGTTCGACGGCAAGGTCGCCGACTACCGGCTCTTCAATTATCTTCTCGACGCGGTCACCCATGTGCCCGCTCTCGGATATGCGGCGCTATCCGGGGCGACAATCATTCAGCCCAAGGAGGCGCGCGCCGGCGTCCGGTTCGATATTTTCTGCAACCACCATCTGATCTGCTATTTCGCCATGATCGACCCGCAGCAGCTTCCCAAGCCGCCCGACGCGCAGGACGCCGGCTGCGCCGCCTGCGTCCTGCCGCCGCCCTCGAAAATGCCGGAAGAGGCGATCGCGCTTGCCGCGATCATCAATATTTTCGGCGTTGGCGATCCCAAGACGCTGGGCATGTTGAAGGGACTGCACCGGGCCAGTCTTGTCTAATCTGGACCGCGCGCCTCGCACGATCCCGAATGGATCAGTCAGAAATTCTTACGCCGAAGCGCGCGCGCGAGGGTCCGTCGCTTCCCTGCCGACGATCTCGGCGTATTCGTCGATCGCCCGGGGCTTGCCGATAAGAAAACCCTGCGCTTCGACGCAACCTTCATCCCGCAGGAAGGCGAGCTGTTCTTCGGTCTCGACGCCTTCGGCGATCACCGGCGCGCCCAACGCGGAGCCAAGTCCGATGATCGCCCGGATGATCGGGGCGGCGTTCGGATTGCTGTTCAGGCTCGAAACGAAGGAGCGGTCGATCTTGATCTTGTCGAAAGGGAAGGACTGCAGATAGGAAAGCGAAGAATAGCCGGCGCCGAAATCGTCCATGGCGATCCTCACACCGAGCGCCTTCAGCCGCCGCAAAATGCTCGTCACCCGCGAAAAATCTTCGATCAGCACCCCTTCGGTGATTTCGAGTTCAAGCCGATTGGCCGGCAGGCCGGTTTCGAGCAGCAGGGCGTGAACGAAGGACGACAAATCGTCGCGCCGGAACTGGGCCGGCGAAAGATTGACCGCCAGGCTCAATGGACGCGGCCAGGACGCCGCCTCGCGGCAGGCCTCGCGCAAAACCCAGTCGCCGATCGCGCCGATCAGCCCGCTTTCCTCGGCGATGGGAATGAAGACCTCGGGCGAAATAAAGCCTTCGCCCCGGCGCCTCCACCGCAGCAGGGCCTCGAAGCCGAATACGACGCCCTCCGCCGCCGCCTGCGGCTGGTAATAGAGCGTCAGTTCGTCGTATTCGATGGCGTGACGCAGATCCTGCAGAAGCGCGTGTCTCTCGCGCAGCCGATTGTCCAGCTCCGAGTCAAAAAAGCAGACCCTGCCCCCGCCTTCCGCCTTGGCGCGATAAAGGGCGGCATCGGCGTTGGCGAGCAGTTCGGCGCTATCGCCATGGTCCGGATAGAGCGCCACGCCGACGCTGAGCCCGACGCTCAAATGGAAGCCGTCGATTTCGAAAGGCGCGGCGATGGCGTCGCGCAGGCTTTCCGCAATGTCCGAAGCGCTTTGCGGCAAAGGCTCGCCCGTGAGCATGACGGTGAACTCATCGCCGCCCACGCGGGCGATACGCGCCTCCTTCGCGCCGCCGCGCAATTTTTGCGCGACCCGGCGCAGAAGCTCGTCGCCGACGCGATGGCCGAAGACGTCGTTGACCTCCTTGAAACGGTCGAGGTCGAGACAAAGCAGGGCGAAGCCGCGCCCGTTCGCCTCCGCCTCTTCGATCATCGCCGCGAAGCTTTCGTTGAAGGCGGCGCGGTTGGACAAACCGGTCAGCACATCATGATGGGCGAGATAGACGATGCGGTTCTCGATTTTTTTCCGCTCGCTGATGTCGAAGACCGCGACAACGCGCGCGTCGTGGCCTTTGTAACGCATCGGGCGCGAATAGACCGCGACCTCGATCTGCTCGCCGTCCGCCTTGATATGGCGCCAGGTCATGCCGCGATGCGAAAGCCCATCGGAGTTCTTGATCAACTCCACCAGTTTCAGCCGGTCTTCCTCGGGAAAGAGATCGACGATCGACATGGCGTGAAATTCGTCGCGCGAATATTTGTACTGCTCGGTCGCGGCGTCGTTGACGGTGAGATAGCGCAGCGTCCTGGTGTCGTAGACCCACATGGGGATGGGATTCTTCTGCAGCAGCAACTGGAAGGACGCTTCGCGCCGCTTGACGTCCGAAACATCGACATGCACGGCGACGACGCCGCCTTCGCTGGTGCGCCTTTCGGAGATCTGGATCCAGCGCCCGTCCGACATGGGCTGCAGGGCGGAGCTTTCGCCCTGCCGATGACGCGCGATCCGGTCTCGCAGCCAGCTGTCTTCGGCTCCGGCCGCGTCGCGGTAGACCCCGCGGGCGGCAAGCGCGCGGACCACGTCCTCGAAACTGTTTCCGGTTCGAATCCGGTCGGCGGCGGCCGCATAGATTTCGGCATATCGCGCGTTCCACAGGACATAGCGGTCCTCGGCGTCGAACAAAGCCAGCCCTTCCGGTATGGCGTCGAGCGCATCGCGCAGGCGCCGCAGCGCCGATTCCGCTTCGCGCGCGGCCTCTTCGGCTCGCCGGCGCGCTTGGTCCAGAGAAACGCGCGCCACTCGCAGCTCGCGGTTGAGCGCCAGACGCTCGGTGACGTCCTGAAGGGTCGAAAGCGCGCCGCCGTCCGGGAGGGCGCGC
>CAYRNB010000051.1:0-22583 GCA_964425315.1 uncultured Rhodoblastus sp. | reverse complement strand
AACTCCGCCCGCCGGCTTCAATCAGAAAATCTCCACCACGTCCGTGGACGCTACCCATCTGCCCGCAGGAGCGAAAGCCTTACATACCCGGCGCCCCCCGCTCGTATGCACGATATGAAGAGGGGCGAGCCACTTGGCGAAAAGCAGAAAATGCTGCGACCAAACTGAACCGTCGTTCCGTTTCGAGCGTAAAAACTCGTGCAATATGAAGCTGCTCGCTGGCGAGGGGATACGACATGGACCAAGTGGCTCAGGATATAGACGCCCGATTGCTCAGGATTGAGCTGGCTGACGGGCGGATCCCCGTCCATCGCCCGAGCCGCGACGAGGCGGAGGCCGCCGTAGCCGTGCTGCTCGCCTGGGCCGGCGACGATCCTGCGCGCGAAGGTTTGCTCGATACGCCGGCGCGCGTCGCCACGGCTTTCGGGGAACTTTTTGCTGGTTACGGCGAAGATCCAGCGGAGATCCTCGACAAAATATTCGAGGACGTGGAGGGCTATGATGAAATGGTCCTCGTTCGCGACATTCCCTTCGTCTCGCATTGCGAGCATCACATGGCGCCCTTCTTCGGGAAGGCCCACATAGCCTATTACCCCGAACGCGGCGTCGTTGGTCTTTCGAAATTGGCGCGCCTGGTTGAGATGTATGCGCGACGGCTGCAAACGCAAGAGACGATGACATCGCAAATTCTGCGCGCGCTCGATGATTTCCTGACCTCGCGCGGCGCCGCCGTGCTGATCGAAGCCGAACATATGTGCATGTCGATGCGCGGCGTTCGCAAGCCCGGCGCGTCGACGACGACATTGGGCTTCTCCGGGCGCTTCACGGACAACCCCGCCGACCAGGCACGCTTCTTCGCCTTGGCGCGTGAAAAATGACCGCCGCCGTCATCGATTTTTTTTCGCCTGGCGCGATCGCGAAGATGGACCTCGACGCGCCATTGACGATAATGCTCTCGCTCAGGCGGCGGGACGTCTCGTTCGGATATTCGCCCCGCAGGAATGCCGCGACGGATCCGAAAGAAGGCGGCCAGGTTCGGGTGCAGACGGAATCCACGGAAAATTCGGCGCCCACGCCCGAGATGCTGAATTCCTGGCTGCAAGCCGTCGCCGAAAGGCAGGACCGCGACGCCTTCGCCCGCCTGCACTGCTTTTTTGCGCCTCGTCTTGCCTCCTTTCTGTCGCGCGCCGGACTTTCCCCGACCCAGGCCGAGGATATCGTCCAGGAAGCCATGATCGCGGTCTGGCGCAAGGCCGCTCTCTACGATCAGGCCCAGGGCGGGGTCTCGACCTGGGTCTTCGTCATCGCGCGAAATTTGCGCATCGATTCCCTGCGGCGAAAAGCCAATCGCGAAATGCTTCCGATCGACGACTGGGACCAGATCGACGACCACCCCACCGGCGAGGAGGGCGTTCTGGCCGCGGAACGCGAAAGCCAGGTCCGAAAAGCCCTGACGAGGCTGAGCCCCGAACAAATTCAAATATTGCAACAGGCTTATTTCGCGGAAAAGCCGCAATCGGCCATCGCGCGCGATCTTGGTGTGCCGCTCGGCACGGTGAAGTCGCGCGTACGTCTGGCGCTGGCGAGGCTGCGAAAGCTGCTGGAGGAAACGCCATGAGCCCCCAACGGCACCCCAGCGACGAAACTCTGGTCCGCCATGCCGCCGGAAACCTTGGCGCCGGACCGCGGCTGGTCGTCGACGTCCATGTCGAATCCTGCCCACGTTGCCGCGAGCAGCTGCGCCGGTTCGAGGCGGCGGGCGGCGCCCTGCTCGAAGGCCTGCCTGCGGCGCCTATTTCGCCTGCGCTCATCGAGAAGATTTTCGCGCGCATCGATTCCGGCGCGGCGGCGCCCCGCCGCCACCCGGTCGTCCCGCCCCAGCGGGTGGATGACTTCACTCTGCCTGCCCCCATGTCGGGTTGCGAGATCGGTCGCTGGCGCTTCGTCCATCCCAAGTTGCGCTGGGCGCGGGTGACCCTGCCCGACGCGCCGCGCGAACGCGTCATTTTGCTAAAAATCGCCGCCGGCTTCGCCGTTCCGGAACATGGCCACCGCGGCCTGGAGCTGACCCAGGTTCTTTATGGCGCCTTTTCTCACCCGCGCGGCCATTACGGCCCCGGCGATCTGGAAGAAGCCGACGAAGAGGTCGAAAATCACGAACCGCGCGTGACGGCGGAAGGCGAATGCCTCTGTCTGGCGGCGGTCGAGGCGCCTCTGCGCATCCATTCCCTGCTAGGCCGGCTGTTCCAGCCGCTGATGGGAATTTGATCAGGCCAGGCGCCCGCCGACGTAGCCGGCCAGCGCCGCAAGGCTGGTAAGAAAGCTGCCCCAGGCCATGTCGACGATTGTCAACGTCAGCGGCCAGGATTTCAGTGTCGCCTGATTGGTCAGGTCATAGGCGCCATAGCCGATCAGGCCGAGCGCAAGACCATAGGCCGCCGCCATTTTCCAGCTGTGCGCCGCCAGAGCCGGGTTGACCGCGAACAAGACGACGCCGGACGCATAAAGCAGATAGAAGGCCACAGCGGGCCCCAGGCGAAAGCCGTCCATGGCCAGCCCTCCCATCGCCGGGCGATAAAACGAATCGCCCATGCGGCCGAGCCAGATGAAGTCTATTCCTGTAAAAACGACGAGGCTCGCCGCATAGGCCGCCAGCATCTTCATGAGCGAACTCCCGGTTTCTCGAGGAGGAAAAAGCCGACGTCGATCGTCTGTTCGAGGAAACCCGCTTCGCAATAGCAAAGATAATAGGTCCACAGGCGACGGAATTTCTCGTCGAAGCCAAGAGCTTCGATGGCGGGCCAGCGTTCCTGGAATCGATGACGCCACTCGGCAAGCGTGCGCGCATAGGACAGACCAAAAGCTTCGGACCGCGCGAAACGCAGCCCCGCCAGCGCGGCCTGTTCGACAATGATGCTTTTGGTCGGCAGGAAGCCGCCGGGAAATATTTGGCGCTGTATGAAGTCCGGCCGCGCGCGATAATTTTCGAAGCGCGCCTCATCAAGGGTGATCGCCTGGATCAACGCCTTGCCGCCCGGCTTCAGAACCTGTGCGACTTTTTTGAAATACTGCGGCCAGTAGGCCTCGCCCACCGCCTCGATCATTTCGATCGACACGACGCGATCGAAGGCGCCGGAAACGTCGCGATAATCCTGAAGCCTCAGTTCGACAGCGCGGTCGAGTCCCTCCCGCGCAAGCCTTTCGCGCGCAAAGGAAAGCTGGGCGGGCGAGAGCGTAAGGCCCAGAACATGGCCAGCGCCCGCCTGCGCCAGATGCGCGGCGAGCGCGCCCCAGCCGCAACCGATTTCGAGAATGTCTTCGCCCCCCTCGATGTCGAGCCACTGAGCGATGCGCGCGAGTTTTTTATCCTGCGCTTGTTCAAGACCGGCGGTCGTCACGTCCCACAGGCCTGAAGAATAGAGCATAGATTCATCGAGCCAGAGTCGGAAGAAATCATTGCCAAGGTCGTAATGGCTCATGATGTTGTGGCGGCTGCCGCGGCGCGAATTTCTCCGCGCGCGGTGGAGGAAGCGGTTGAAGAAGCGATGCAGGCTCGCGCCCGCCGAGACAGGCTCCAACGCTGGCGCGTTGGCGGCGGCCAGCCGCAACAGGGCGCCGAGGTCGGGGCTGGTCCAGTCGCCCGCGACATAACCGTCCGCGAAGCCGATGCCGCCACGAAACACCAGGCGGCGTAGCGCGCGCCAATCCTGAATTTGAAGCGCCGCCACCGGCCCCGGCGCCGCGCCTTCGGCATGGATTTCCGGGCCTGAGGGCAGCCGCACGGAAAGGCGGCCGGCCCGCAAGCCATTCGCGAGCCGACGCAGGACGAAAGCCAGAGGGTGCGGTGGAATTTTTGCGCGCGGCGCGACATCCCCCGATTGAAAGGCGGAGACTTGCGTCATGGATCAGTCCATTCCTGTTTTGCCTGGAAAGGGCGAGGCCGCGCGAACGAATGTGACCAGGGTCCTGGGCGGCGGGGGCTTGCGGCGCAGGCCGATCCCCTTGCGCCAGAGCTTCAGCGCCTCCCAATGGATGCCGCCGAGCACGCGCAGGGGGAGCAAGGGCGTGACGAAGAAACGCCGCAACAGGTTGAAATCCGATAGCGCCTCGCGGCGCGCCTGATAGCGCGCCGTAAGCAGCAAGCCGGAAGGGTCGGAGACCTCGATGAGGAGGCTGAGAGAATCATCCGGCGCGCGCAGCCGGAAGCGATAATCGAGCGCCATGTTCATGAAGGGCGAGACATGGAAATTCTTGCCGCAGCGCTGGACGATTTCGCCGCGGCCATCGCCCTCGACCTGGATCATATAGGCATGGCGCTCACCGAAGGTGTTATCCACTTCCCAAAGCACCGCGGCGAGTTCGCCCGATTTCCGGCGGCAATAAAAAACGCTCAGCGGATTGAAAGCCGATCCCAGCAGGCGCGGCATGGTGAGCAGGAAAATCTTGCCGCCGTCAGGCTCTACCCCTGCGCCGCGCATGGCGTCCTCGACCTGCGCGCGCAAATCCCGTCCCGTTCCGTCGCCGCGATCGCGACGATGGAAGGCAAACAGGTTGAAGCGATCGACGGAGAACAGGCGCAGCCGCCTGTCCAGCGCATCGAGTTCGTCGAGATCGAGCAGGAGGGAATAGATGCGATAGGCGAGGCGATGATCGCGCGGGCGCAGCCGATGGTGCGTCACCAGTCCCGCGTAAAGGGCGGATTTGCTCATGCCGGCGCGAGCTCCCGTTCAAGTGACGGCGCGGAGGTCAGGAAAATCCGGCCGCTCTCATCGGCCACGCGCCAGGGCCGCTTCTCGCCGCCCAGTTGCTCGGCGACGGCAAGGCCCGCCTGCAAGCCGTCTTCATGGAAACCGGAGCCGAAATAAGCCCCGCAATACCAGATGCGATCCACGCCCTGCAGCGACCACAATTCCTTCTGCGCCGCCATGGCCTCTCTACCGAATTGCGGATGGCGGTAAGTCTCCTGCGCATGGATCATGTCGGCGCGTGGCGGGCGCGGCGGATTGAGCGTGACGAAAAGCTGAGGCGTTTCGTCGAGCGGCTGGAGCCGGTTCATCCAATAGGTCACCGCGAGAGAACAGTCGCCGCCGTCCTCCGCGAGATAGTTCCAAGCGGCCCAGGCCGCCTTGCGCCGCGGCATCAGGCTGGCGTCCGAGTGGAGCCAAGCTGCGTTGGACGCATAGCGAAAGGCGCCGAGAAGTCGGCGCTCGGCGTCGTTGGGCGACTCGATCATCGCCAGGGCCGCGTCGGCATGGACGGCGATCACCACCTGGTCGAAGCGATCGGCGCCGCGCGCGTCCTGGATTTCAACGCCGTCGGGAAGGCGCCTGACGCGGCGAACCGCCGCGCCGGCCCGGATCTCGGGGATCCCATCGGCAAGGCGGCGTACATAGGCGCGCGAGCCGCCGCGCACCGTGCGCCAGACCGGCCGGCCGACCAGCTTGAGCAGGCCGTGGTTGTCGCAGAACCGGATGAAGGACGCCGCGGGAAAAGCGCCGACCTCGCCCGTCGGCGTGGACCAGATCGCCGCCGCCATTGGATAGAGATGGTCGCGGATGAACGCCTCGCAATAGCGGCCGCGCGCGAGATAGTCGTCGAGGCTGATGTCGTCGAGACCGGCAAGGTCGCGCGGCGCCTCGCGATAGAAACGCAACAGGTCCCGCGTCATCGACCAGAATCGCGCCTTGAATAGATTGGAAGGCTGCGCGAACAGACCACGAAGATCCCTGCCAGCATATTCGAAGGCGCCGCGGTCGAGAGACACGGAAAAGGACATTTCGGTTGGCGCCGTCTCAACCGCGACATGCGAGAAAAGCGCCGTCAGATTGGGATAGGTCGCCTCGTTATAGACGATGAAGCCGGTGTCGACCGCGATCGTCCGCCCGCCCCATTCGACTTCGCGCGTATTGGCGTGGCCGCCCAGGCGGCCTTCGGCCTCGTAGAGAGCCACATCATGGTTGCGGGCAAGCGCCCAGGCGCATGCCAGTCCGGAAATCCCGGCGCCGATCACCGCAAGTCTTTGACGAGGCAAGATTCGATTCATGAGGGGCTCGCAGGCAAAGGGCGTAGACGGCTTTTTTACGCGCTGCGTCGGCCTTTGGTTCACCCTCAGAGATCCAAGCGCTTCGCCGGGACGTTTAACCCGGCGAAGGAGCAATGATTTGTTCTGGTTCGTCGCTATCGCCGTTATCGCCGGTCTGAGCCTCGCCATGTCGTTCGCCTGGCTTGTCCGGATGCGCTCCGGCCAAAGCGGCTGGATCGATGCAATCTGGTCCGCGGCCACGGGCGTGGCGGGTTTCACCGTCGCCTTGACGCCGGTTTATTCCGCGCCTTTCGGGCGGCGGCTACTGGCGGCCGGACTTGTGCTGTTGTGGTCCCTCCGCCTCGCCGGCCATATTTTCGCGCGTACCCGCGGCGCCGGCGACGACCCGCGCTATGCGGCGCTGGCGCAGGAATGGGGCGCGGATTTTCCCCGGCGCCTGTTCATTTTCCTGCAAATCCAGGCGGCGGCCGCCCTGCCTCTCGTCATATCAATCGGCCTAGCCGCGCACGCCCCCCGCGCCTTTCCCGATTTCTTCGACATCGCAGGCGCTTTCTTGGCTGCGGCCGCCCTGACGGGCGAGACGCTCGCGGACGCACAACTCGCGCGATTCCGCCGCTCCGCGCCGCGCGGCGCCCTCTGCGAGATAGGCCTGTGGCGCTACTCGCGCCATCCCAATTATTTTTTCGAATTCCTGTTCTGGTGGACCTGGCCGCTGATGGCGCAGGATTTTTCCGGCGATTATCCGCTAGGTTTGCTGGCGCTCACTGCACCGGTCCTCATGTATTGGCTACTGGCCCATGTCAGCGGCGCGCCGCCGCTCGAAAAGCACATGCGCGCGTCGCGCGGCGCGGCTTTCGACGATTACGCGCGCCGGGTCAATCGTTTCTTCCCCGGCCCGCGGTCGAACGGCCGCCGTCGCAGCCGATGATCTGGCCAGTCATCCAGCCGACGTCCGGCGAAAGCAGGAACTCGGCAAGCGCCGCGGCGACCAATGCGATTTATTTGCCCGAAATGATCCAATCGCTCGGACCAACCGTAAACTTTCTGTTCAATGACAAAGGAGGACCTCATGTCACTGTCAGCAAGCAAGATCTTCACGCCCGTGGTCGGCGCTCTGGCGCTCTGTTTCGTCGCAATACAAGGACCTGCAAAAGCCGCAGATATTGTTGACACGGCCGCTTCGGCGGGCTCATTCAATACTCTGGTCGCGGCTGTGAAGGCGGGCGGCCTTGTGGACACCCTCAAATCGCCAGGGCCATTCACGGTTTTCGCGCCGACGGATGCAGCCTTCAAGAAACTCCCAAAAGGCACTGTCGCGAGCCTGCTCAAGCCAGAGAATAAGGCTAAACTCGTGAAGATCCTGACCTATCACGTCGTGCCCGGCAAGATTCCCTCAAGCGAGGTGGTCGGCAAACGCCTTTCCGTCAAGACCGTCGAAGGACAAAAGTTGCATGTCGACGGACGGCACGGTGTGAAAGTGAATAAAGCGCATGTCGTCAAGGCGGATGTTGAAGCCGACAACGGCGTTATCCATGTGATCGACAAGGTGCTGATTCCGCGATGAAGGAGCCTCGCGGTCGGTCTCGGCGAAACATTTTCGCCAATGCCGAGACCGACCGCCTGCGCGCTCATTGCTCCGACGAAAACCCGCTCAAAGGAAGAAATTTGGTGAAGGTTGATTTCGGAGTATCCATCAAGAAACTGCGCCGATTCCAGGCTGAACGTCGCATCATCATTGGCGTCATGCTCGCCGTGTGCCTGTTTGCAGCCCCTGCCATGGCCGTCGAAGAACCAGCATTCCAGACCGTCCTCAAGGATGGCGCGTTCGAAATCCGGGACTATCCGGCGCTCGTCGTCGCGGAGGTCACCGTCACGGGCGACCAGAAGGAAGCCGCCAGCAAGGGCTTTCGCTTGCTTGCGGGGTATATCTTCGGCGGCAACAAGAGGAAGCAGAGCATAGCCATGACGGCGCCGGTGGCCCAGAGACCGACAAGCGAGAAGATCGCGATGACCGCGCCTGTCACTCAAACCCAGACCGCTGGAGAATGGGCCGTTCGATTCACGATGCCGAGCGCCTACTCGCTGGAAACGCTTCCCGAACCGAACGACGCCAGAATTCGCCTGCGCATGACGCCGCCCAGCCGGTTCGCCGTCATCCGATTTTCAGGCTTAGCCCAGCCAAGCGACGTAGCGACGAAGACTGCCGAACTGTTAGCGTGGATGCAGGATCGGAATTTGCATGATGCTGGGCCGGCGACGCTTGCCCAGTACAATCCCCCGTGGACCCTTTGGTTCATGCGGCGAAACGAAGTGATGATCCCGCTGGGTCCTTGATTCCCTTCGGTGCAAAGGGGGAGCGATAGAAAGCGGGTTCGGACGAGCGGTCGGGTCCACTTTTCAGCTATATCGATTTGGATGCACGGGTTCGCGGCGAACACTGGCCGCGGACAATCCGCGCGATCGTCAACGACGCGCCGTCGGATTTGCAGCAATGGCGCGCCGACGGTTTGGTCTGCTTCGGACCCAACTTCCGTCATTTGCGTCCTCGGTGACTTAAGGCAGCTTGGGGTCGACGCCAGAATCCCAGCCGGCCAAGCACGAATTCCCGCTTTTGGCGCATCCTTTCCATTCAGCCATCGACCGGTGTTTTCTCGGGACCGGTCCTTCGCGCTATGCCCGCAATCCGCCGCTTCGCGCCATTCGTTGTCGGCACGTGGCGACGACGCTTGCCGCCGGCAGCAGCAGGCCAAAAATTCCGAAGGGTGCGAAGCCGGACAGCTACTTCTCCGTCCATTGGAAATTCATCCCGAAAAAGGCAGGTGATGGCGGTCAGCAGGAGGTAGATCATCGACACCAGGGTCAACCGATCGATCTGGGCGCTCTGCGCTTCGGCGATGCGGGTTCCGCATTCCCACGGTCATCCTCGGAATTTGAAAGATCTTCTCGGCGCCCTCGAAACCGGCGGCGGCCGATATAAGGCGCAAGGCTTGTTGAAGACGCTTTGCCGAAGTTCATCAAATTCGTGAACGCATTGTTTTGGCGACTGTTGTCGCGCCCCGCGACGCACGCTCGCCAGGAACCTTCCGGATACGGCGACGTTTAGGCAAAATTGACACCGCAAAATCCGTCCGAGGGTCAGCGAACTGCCGAAACGGCGCCGCCAGTGTATATTGGCGCCGTCGTCGGACGCCGAATCGCTCGCCTGCGCAGAGAACGGCAAAGCGGCGCCATAGGGCGCAAGCAAGGACGCCCCTTGTTCGGGAGGAAAAGAAAAATGCCCAGTGATCCCCTTCGTTTTCCCGTTCAGCGTCGTACGATCCTCAAGGCGGGACTTGCGCTGGGCGCGCTGCCGGTGGCGAGCCCATTCGTCATCAAGGCGAGGGCCGACGAGCCCGTCAAATTCGGCCTCGACGACCCGTTTACCGGCACCTACGCCGAACTCGGCAAGAACGAGAAAATCGGCTGCGAGCTGGCGATTGAGGAAATCAACGCCAAGGGAGGCATATTGGGGCGGCAGGCGATCCTGATTTCCGAGGATTCGACCAGCGCCGACACGGGCACGGCGGTGCAGAAAGCGCACAAGCTCATCCAACGCGACAAGGTCGATTTTCTGCTCGGCAATGTGAATTCGGCAATGGCCTTGGCGATCGGCCAGGTGGCGAACCAGGCCAAGGTCCTGCTGGTCGTCACGGGCGGCCATACCGACGCCGTGACGGGCGCCGACTGTCACTGGAACGTTTTTCGCGTCTGCAACACGACGCGGATGGAGACCAATTCCGTTTCCAGTCTGCTGTTCAAAAAATACGGCAAGAAATTGTATTTCATCACTGCCGATTACGCTTTCGGCCACACGTTGCAGCAGGGTTTCGAGGCAAGCCTCAAGAAATTTGGCGGCACAGAGGCCGGCGCCTCGCTCGTGCCGCTGGGAACGACCGATTTCTCGCCTTACCTGATCAAGGCGCAGGCGGCCGATCCCGATGTGATCATCTTCCTCAACGCCGGCCAGGACGCGGTCAATTCGCTGAAGCAGGCGGTGGAATTCGGTCTCGACAAGAAATTCCACATCGCCGGCGCACAGCAGGAGCTGGAGGTGCTCGAGGGCCTGCCGCCGGAGGCGCGGATCGGCACCTGGGTGTTCGAATGGTACTGGAACCAGCCCAACGTCCCGCATGTAAAGGAATTCGTGGCGGCGATCAGGAAGAAGACCGGGAAGGTTCCGACCGCGCGACATTGGTTCGGCTATGCTGCGACCTGGACCTGCGCGCTCGTCGCCAACCAGGAGAAGACGCTGGACGCTCTCAAACTCGCCAAGGCGCTCCAGAATTTCGTCTTGCCGCCCGAAATCGCCCTGATGCCCGACAAGGTCTTCTATCGCGCCGGCGACAATCAGCTCATGCCGGACCTTTATGTCGGCCATGCGGTGGCGCACGGCTCCACGCCCGAGGATCTGTTTCACGTCGAAAAGATCGTCAAGGGCGTCGATGCGGCCCTGCCTGTCGCGGAGACAGGATGCCATCTCCACTGGCCGGAATGAATCGCAGTTGGTAAAAAGGCCCCGGCGGCGCCGGGGCCGCCGTTCCGTCAACGGAAATTCCCGCCCGGACGACCAAACTCCGGCGAAAGGTCGGGCCTCGCGGTCTCGCAATGACGCAACTCATCCTCTTCAACGTGTTCAACGGCCTGATCGTCGGCGCCTTCTATGCGCTGATGGCGCTCGGCCTCTCGCTGATTCTGAACCTGACCGGCGTCATCAATTTCGCCCATGGCGGATTTCTGGCGATCGGCGCCTATCTGGCCTATGCGCTCATGCCCTATATCGGGTTCTGGGGCGCGTTGGCGCTCGCCCCCATCCTGACGGCGCTGCTCGGCCTTGCTGTCGAACGCGGGCTGATCCGGCGGCTCTACGGCCGCGATCCGCTCTACAGCCTGCTGCTGACTTTCGGGCTGGCCTTCATCTTCGAGGACGGGACCCGCTATATCTGGGGAGCGCAGACCCTGCCCTTCTCCGTGCCGGCCTGGCTGATGAGCCCGCTCAGCAGCAGTTATTTCTTCCTCACCGGCTATCGCCTGTTCATGGTCGTGCTGGTCGCCGCGGCCGTGGCGGCGCTGTTCCTGATCCTGAACTATACGCGCCTCGGCTTGCGTATTCGCGCCGGAACCCTCGACCTCGAGACGGTGTCGACTCTCGGCGTCAATGTCCGCCTCCTGAGCAGCCTCAATTTCGGACTCGGGATCTACCTCGCGGGTCTCGCCGGCGTCCTCGCCGCCGGAATGCTCGGCTTGCAGCCGACGATCGGCAGCCACCTGATCATGCCCAGTTTCGTCGCCATCATCATCGGCGGCCTCGGCAGCCTGCCGGGCACGCTCATCGGCGGCCTGCTGATCGGCGTCGCCTCCGGCGTCGTCTCCGTCTTCTATCCGTCCGCCAACGAGGCCGTCATCTACATCATGATGGGGCTTGTTCTGCTGGTGCGGCCGCGCGGTCTTTTCGGCGAGGAAGGGCGGTTCTAGTGGGCGGCGTCAACAAACGATGGGCCGACGTCGCGGTTTGGGTCGCGCTTCTCACCATGCCCTATTGGCTTACGGCAATCGGCGGCTATACGTCGCTCGGGACCCGGGTGCTGGTGCTGGCGCTCGCGGCCATGTCGCTCAATTTCCTTCTCGGCTACACCGGCGTTCTGTCTTTCGGGCATGCGGCCTATTTTGGCCTCGGCGCCTATGCCGCCGGCATGACCATCAAATACCTCGTCCCCGACACGCTGCTCGGCATTGCGGCGGGGATTTTCGTCGGCGCCGCCGCCGCCGCGCTTATCGGCCTGCTGATTGTCCGATTGCGCGGAATCTATTTCGCCATGGTGACAATCGCCTTCGGCCAGGTCTTCTACTTTATCGCCTTCCGCTGGAACAGCGTGACGGGCGGCGACGACGGCCTGTCCGGCTGGCAGCGCTTGCCGATCGATCTCGGCTTTGCCCGGATCGACATCCTCAACGACGACAAGGCGTTCTATTATCTCGTGCTCGCCTGCTTCGCCGGCGCGGTCGCGATTATGGCCTGGCTTTTGCGCTCGCCGTTCGGCCGCACCCTGCTCGCCATCCGCGAAAACGAGCGGCGCGCCCGCTTTCTCGGCGTTCACATCGATAGTCACATCTGGCTTTCTTGGGTGATCTCCTGCCTTTTCGTTAGCCTGGCGGGGGCGCTTTACGCCATGCTCAACAATTTCGCCGACCCCCACTACCTGCGTTGGGACCAGTCGGGCGATTTTGTCATCATGGCGGTGCTCGGCGGCATGCGCTCCTTCTGGGGGCCGATGATCGGCGCCGCCATTTTCGTCGTGCTGCAGGACTACGTTTCCAGCCTGACCGACAATTGGATGTCGTTCATCGGGCTGTTCTTCGTACTCGTCGTGCTGTTCTTTCCGCGTGGCGTGCTCGGCCTCGTTCGTCGAAAGGCTGCGCCATGAAGCGGCTGCAGGTCGAGGACGTCACGAAAAGCTTCGGCAGCCTTATCGCCGTGCAGGGCGTTTCGATGCATGTCGCGGCCGGCGAGCTGCTGGCGATCATCGGTCCGAACGGCGCCGGAAAGACGACCTTCTTCAATCTGGTGAGCGGACTTGTTCCGCCAAGCTCCGGCCGCATCCTCTTCGATGGCGAGGACGTCACCCGCCTGTCGGCGGAGCGGCGGGTGCGGCGGGGCATGGTCCGCACGTTCCAGATCACCGAGATTTTTCCCGAACTGACCGCGCGCGAAAACATTCGCATTCCGGTCGAGATCGCCGCCGGGTACAAATTGCGGCCCTGGCTTTCGCGAGCCGAAAAAGCCAGGGTGGATGAACTCGTGGCGGACCTTCTCGCCATGGGCGGCCTGGACGGCAAGGCCGATCATCTCGCCGGCGAATTGTCGCACGGCGATCAGCGGACCATCGAGATCATGATGGCGCTGGCGCTGCAGCCGCGCCTGCTGCTGCTCGACGAACCGACCGCGGGAATGGGCGAACAGGAGACTTACGACATCACCCAGCTCATCCGCCGGCTGCATAAGGAGCAGAATCTGTCGATCGTTCTGATCGAGCACGACATGCGCGTCGTCTTTCACCTGGCCGACCGCATTCTGGTTCTCGCCGAGGGAGAGGTTCTGGCGGAAGGCTCGCCCGACGAGATCGCCGCCAACGAAGCCGTCCAGGCCGCTTATCTCGGGAGCGCCGCATGACGGGCCGCGTCCTCGAAGCCAAGGGCCTGCAAACCTTTTACGGCAAGAGCCATATCCTGCGCGGCATGAGCCTTGCGATCGAGGAAGGGGAGATCGTCACCTTGCTCGGACGCAACGGCGCCGGCAAGACCACGACGCTCAGGAGCCTGATGGGACTGACCCGTCCGCGCGAAGGGACGATCCGGATTTTCGGCGCGGACACGACCGGCCTGCCCCCGGACCGCATCGCCATGCTCGGCGTCGGCTACGTCCCCGAAGGGCGCCGGATATTCGCCAATCTGACCATCGAAGAAAATCTCAAAGTGCCGGTCAGACGTCCCGGCCACTGGAATGAGGAACGAATCTACGCGCTATTTCCGCGCCTCTACGAACGTCGTTCGAACAAGGGCCGCCAGATTTCCGGTGGCGAGCAGGAAATGCTCGCCATCGCCCGCGTCCTCCTCCTCAATCCGAAATTGCTCTTGCTCGACGAGCCGTCGCAGGGCCTGGCGCCGCTGATCGTACGCGACGTGTTTCGCGTCATCGATCGCGCGCGCGATTCGGGCATTTCGGTGCTTCTGGTCGAGCAGAACGTGCGCGCGGCGGTCGAAATCGCCGACCGGGCCTATGTCCTCGATGACGGCCGCATTGTCTACGAGGGATCGGCCGCCGATCTGGCGAGCGACGAAGAGCGCGTGCGGGCGCTCGCCGGCGCCAGCGGCGAGGAATGGGTCTGAACCTCTCAGCACGCCAGCGCCGCGCCGTCGCTGCGCGGATCGCTCGCGCCCTCCAGCGCGCCATCGGGAAGCCGTGCGACGGCGCCGGCGTGTCCCATCAAGCTGGAAAAGGAATCGAGGCTTTCCACGTCGTGTCCCGCGGCACGGAGGGCGGCGACCAGTTCCGGGTCGAAGCGGCCCTCGATTTTCAGGCTGGCGCTTTCCTCGCCCCATGAGCGCCCCAGCAGCCAGCGCGGCGCGGTGATCGCCGCCTGCAGATCCTGACCGAACATGGCGTAGCGCGAGAAGATGGCGGCCTGGGTCTGCGGCTGCCCTTCGCCGCCCATCGCGCCATAGGCGAGGACGCGTCCGTCGTCTAAGCGCGCCATGGCGGGATTGAGCGTGTGGAAGGGCTTGCGCCCGGGCGCAAGCCGGCGTGGTCCGGCGCCGGAAAGCTGGAAGCTGACGCCGCGATTTTGCCAAACGATTCCGGTTTCCGGCAGGACACAGCCGGAGCCGAATTCGAAAAAAATGCTCTGGATCGCGCTGACGACGAGGCCCTGCGCGTCGATCGCGCCGAACCAGACCGTGTCGCCGCCGCTCGGCGGACAGGGCCAGGGCAGCGCCCGCTGCCGGTCGATCGAGGCCGCCAGCCGGTCCAGGGTTTCCGCGCCGAGATAGAATTCAGGCCGCTCCGTCATGGCGCTGGGACAGCCAATCACGGCGTCCCGCACCAGAAAGGCCCGCTTGGTCGCCTCGACCAGCCCGTGAACATGGCCGAAGCTCTCCGCACGCCGCACGCCGAGCCGATCGAAAATGGCGAGGATCATCAGGGAGGACAAGCCCTGCGTCGGGGGCGGGAAATTGTAAAGACGGGCGCCGCGCACCGCGACGCTCAAGGGCTTGCGCCTCCTGCCTTCATGCCGCGCCAGATCGGGCAACCCAACCGGAGAGCCGATGCGGGCGAGGTCGGCGGCGATGCGCCGCGCAAGATCGCCCCGATAGAAATCATCAATCCCGCCTTTGCCCAGTTGGCGTAATGTCTCGGCAAGGGCCGGGAGGCGCATCGTGGCGCCCTCGCCTGGAGCCTCGCCGTCCAAAAGGAAAGTCGCGGCGAAACCAGGTTGTCGTCGCAGCTCGTCCAGTTTTCCGCGGGTCATCTCGCTCTGGATCGCGGACACGGGAAAGCCGTTCTCGGCCAATGAGATTGCGTCTTCAAGAAGCCGCGACAGCGGCAAGCGGCCGCCCAACTCCCGGCTGAGGCGCAACGCCTCGGCCCAGCCGCCTAAGGCGCCGGCGACGGTATTGGCGGCGAGAGGCCCGCGCGCCGGTATGACGGAAAGCCCGCGCTCGAAATAAAATTCGCAAGTCGCGTGATCGGCGGCGGCGCCCGATCCATCGATGGCGACAGGCTCGTCGCCGCCATTCCAGACGAGCCAGAAACCGTCGCCGCCAAGACCCGTCATATGCGGATAGACGACGCCCAGGCAAGCCGCGACAGAGATCGCCGCCTCGATCGCATTGCCGCCCTCCTGCAGGATGGCGCGCCCCGCCTCTGCGGCGAGCGCATGCGGCGCTGACGCCATACCGCGCCTTCCGCGCGCTGTTCGCAGCATCGGCCTCTCTCAAACCATATCGTCGTCCGCCACCGGCGGAACTTTAACATTCATGCGTCAACGCGAAAAACCCTCCGACATTCTGAACCGGAGCAGCCGGAGCCTCCTTTGCGGAGGCCAGCCAACTGTCCGATTTCATCTGACGACGGACAAAATTCACGATCTGGACCGCCGAGGCGGTCGCGAGTTGCAATTGACAATATCCAGGCCCAGTCGAAAAACGCGGACCGGTCTTTGGCCGGTCTCCTTATTCCAAGTGGGGGGCCGGACCAAGTGCTGCCAAGAGCGTGTAATATATCAGGAAATGACGCAAGCGGAGCAGACGGTTTCGAATTGGTTTCCGCTGATTTGAGCGACGACCGCCCAAAATGGCGGAAGGGAGAATAGGATGATTGCGAAGAACGAGACATTCGATGGATGCACGGTCTATCTGGACGGATCGGCGTTTTATGATTGCGTTTTCAATCGCTGCGCGGTGGTGATCAGCGGGTCTTGCCATGCACGCTGGTCAATCCGCGATTCGTGGATTGCCAATGGGTTGTGAACGGACCCGCCCAGACGACGATGCAGTTTCTGTCATCGCTCTACCGGGTCGGCGCTCACGATCTGATCGAAAAGATCTTCGATGAAATCCGTGGAAAGATTCCGCAATACGCCGCATGAATCTGGAAGGCGCGGCGGCGCAATGGCGATTTGTCGAAAGGGGGCGCGCTCTGTCGCCGATGACGCCGCTTGTCACAAGGACGCCGCATAAGAGTTACCCGCCGACGCCGTTTTCCTCCGCCATGGGCGTGTCGGCCTTAGGTCGCTTTTCGCGCGATTTTTCCATTGGGGCTCCCGTCGCCTCAGCGAGCGCGGCGTCAACGCGCTGTTCGCTGGAATAGGCTTGCACAAAGCCTATCCCCGCGTCGCGGACTTCTCTGTTCAACGCTTCGTCGATGTGCAAAGCGACGACCGCTCGCGCAATTTCCGCCGGCGTCGCACGAACCTGGTCGGCGAGAATTTTGGGGAAATCGAGCCCCTCGGCCGCGATCGGCGTACAGACGCAGGGCGCGCCCGCCGCCAGGCTCTCGAGAACCTTCCCCTTGATCCCAGCTCCATAAGCGATCGGCGCAACCGTCAAGCGAACGCTTTCGAAAATTTCGTTCAAATCCGCGACCTTCCCAACAATCCGCACTTTGTCGCCAGCGCGTTGGCGCAAACTCTCCGGTATCCCCGCGCCGACGATGATGCAAACGATGGTCGGGTCCATCGCCCAGACCTCGGGCATGATGGTCGTGACGAGCCATTGCGCAGCGTCAACGTTCGGCTTGTGGGTAAATCCGCCGATAAAGGCCAGTCCGCTTCGGGCCGCGAACGGCGTTTTCGTGGGCTTCAACGGGACATGCCAGGGCGCGACGCAAATCTTCTTGGCCGGAAGGAGGCGCCGCAAGACTTCAGCCTCGGCCCGAGAGTGCGTGAGGACGACGTCCGCGAGCCAGGCCGCGGCAACTTCCTGCTTCTTGACCCAATTGCTGTATGCGAGGAGGTCGTCGCGCTTTTCGACCGCTGCTTGGCGCGCAAGGCGCAGATGATGAAGGTCGGCGACGCTATAAATCACATGGCACCGCCGCTGGAGCTTCCGCGCAAGCGACAAATAGCAAGAGGCGTTCGAAACCCTGTGAAGATAAACCAACGCGTAAGCGTCGCTCTGGCGCTGCAGGAGTTCCTCGATCGAACCGCACCATGGCTTCAAAAAGCAGGAAACGCCGAGGGCCTCGAGGGCTTCCGCGTCGCCAAGCATGTCCGCGGGCGCGAAACTCACGTCGTAGCCGAGCCTTTGTAACGATTGCATATGACTGACGATCGCGTTTGATCCGGCGTCCCTTGACGGGTCCGGCATTTGGTCGTCGATGACGAGCGCGCGCGGACGCGCTGGATCGGGCGCGTTTTGCTCGAAGCCCGGAAAGGTGAGCTTCCGCCAGCCGAGCAGGCGCAATTTCTCGCGGACGGCAAGGCCGCTGCGGGTCTCGGAATAACGCGTCTTGAGCTTTTCCGCCTGGTCCAGCAGAAAGGTCAGAAAAAGCTCGAACTCCTCTTCGGTTTCCGCTGCGGCCAGCATACGGGAAAACGCATCCTGCGCCGCCTCGTCGAACGCCGAGGACGGTTCGACCACTTTCGGGGAGCCGGGCAAGCGATCGCCATTGTCCTCGCGCCTGACCGCGACGAAGTGGCGCTCGCCACGCGACAGCGGCCGTGGAAAATAGAAAGCGAAACTGTGTCGGCCACTGCCGATATTCGCCTTGAGAAGATCGCCGCGAAACCGATTGGCGAGGCAGCGACCGATCACCTCGCCGTCGGCGACCACAACCAGGCTCAGTGAAATGTCCGGCGTTTCGGGGTCCCACGCCCAACCCTCGACGCGATCGTGCAAAGCCCTGTCGATGCGGCCACGCAATTCCGCGCGCTGGCGCCCAGAATTCTCTTCTGTCTCCGCGGAAACGGAAGCAGGGGCGGCTTCAGTTTGCGCCGCCAGTTCGGGCTCCGAGGACGGCTCGACCACCTTCGGCGAGCCGGGCACATGATCACCGTTGTCCTCGCGCTTGACCGCGATGAGATGGCGTTCGCCGCGCGGCAGGGGTCGTGAATAACGGAAAACGAATCCGTGTCGGCCGTCGCCGATTTTTCCCTTGAGAAGATCGTCGCGAAATTGATCAGCGACGCAACGCCCGATCGCCTCGCCGTCGGCGACGACGACCAGACTCAGCGAAACGTCCGGCGTTTCAGGATCCCATGCCCAACCCGCGACGCGATCATCCAATGCAAAATCAATATGTCCCCGCATTTCGATTGGCCTTGGATTCGGCTCGGCTAAGCCGCGCTTCGACGAGGTTCGAGATGAAAAGCCTTCGCCAAGAGGGCGTCGGCGACGGAGCGCCGCACTTCAATTTCGCGCCGGCGGCCTTCCAGGCCTGGCCAAAGGCGTAAAGCGCCTTCCCCCGGGCGGGCTCTGCGAGGAAGGCGTCCCGCCCCGCCTCCGGCGCCGCCTGCGCGTCGCCGCGCCGCAGCGCCGCCCTGATATCGCGCAACCACTCTGGCCCGCTGGACATGGTCGCGCCGCGGTCCAACCTCGCCGTTCGCGGTGTGTCGTTCATGAACGCCTCCAGAGGGCCGCGACGATCTGCCCCCTGGAGCGCAGCATGGCGAAAAATCTTTCATTAGTAAATTGTTAGCACACACCTTTGGGACGATAAGGAAACTCTAATAGGGACGACGATGAGGCTCGTTGCAACTTCGACCACATTGGGATCCCACGCCCACTCCGCGACGCGATCCTGCGAGGCGCGATCAATATTGCCCGGCGCTCCCATGCGCTTTGGCTCCCTTCCAATCGGACGTCATTCCGAAGGGTTCGAGACGCAAGGCGCTCGCCAACAGGGCGCTGTCGGCGGAGCGCCGCGACGAGCGGGTCGGGATCGCAGACGGACGATCTTCGTTCGGGGCAAGCGTTACGACGAAAATGAGCAGGCGCGGAAGCGCGCCGCATCAATAAGGCGCGTAGCTTTTTTCCTCGACCAGCTTGCTGCCGGTGACCATGTTGATCGCGCGCTTAATCTCGGCGCGGCGGTCGTTGGTGCGATAGACGGCGCGCGCGAGCGCGACGAATTCGGCGCCGAAACTTTCTGTCCGCTCCCTGTCGCGGATTTCGTCCTCGATGCGCCAAAGTTCGGCGTTTACCGCCTTTAGATCGCGGCGTAGCCGTTCGACCTCCGCGTCCGCTCCGATTGCTTCCGCGAAAGTCGCGCTCAAGGACTCGTATTCGCGCGCGATGTTCGTCCTTTTCGAGGCGTCCGAAATCTTTTCGAGCTTGATCTCGAGAATCGTCAACTTGTCGACGAATTCGCCGACCGAAATTTCCGCGACGATTTTCAAGCCGTTCAATCCTTCAGCATGCTGTCGAAAGCGGCGTGGAGCCGGATCGGCGCCGCTAGCGGTTCCGCTTTCGTAACTAGAGCATGATGATATTAAATGGAAGCGCCTGCGTTGCGCTGCGGCGGGCGCCCGCACGACCGAAGGGTCGCCGGCTGAGCGCCATTGCATTACAATAGGCGCTCAGAGGCACACTATACTTTGACGAATTCTGAGAGAGCGTTTTGGAATTCCGAAGCGGTCAGGCGCCGCGGCCCAACGCCTGGCGCTTTCCTGCGCGCGCCGTTTCGTACTGGACCTCGGCGGCGAGCCAATCGTCCAGTTCCCCGCCCGGCGCGAAGCCGCGCGCCTCGGCAAGAGAATAGGCGATCTGCGCGATATGTTTCTCCCTCGCAACCGGCGGGACGGCGGCGGCGCGTTTTGTGGCGGCGGGCGCTTTGCGCGGGGCGGAGCGACGGGTGCGGGGGGAAGCAGCAGGCATGTCAAACCTCCAGGCAGGAATTGCGGCCATCGCCGCCGGGACAGGACGCAGGTTCCATTGACGTCCGAGCCGCGCCGATCACAACGAGACAGGGTTAATATTTCGTTTACGGGAGCGGCCCCGCCGCGTCTCTTGGCGACCGGACGTCTCCCTACGGTGACTTGTCGACGGTCCTTGCAGAGTTTCTTGCGCGCGCAGGGAATCGGCCGAGCGGCAAACCACTTCGGAAAGTTGCAGGAACTGTCCGGCCAAGGGATTCGCCTTGCGCCAGACCATCCCGACCGTCCGCGAGGGCTGAGGGTCCTTCAAGCGGGAGACGCACACCGAGGCCGAGCGCGTCTCCAACGCCAAAGCCATTTCCGGGATCAGGGTCACGCCGAGGCCGGCGCCGACCATTTGCACCAGCGTGGACAGGGAGTTCGCGTCAAGCGTGTCCCGCCGCGGCGCTGTCTGCAGATTGCAGAACGCCAGGGCCTGATCGCGAAAACAATGCCCCTCCTCCAGCAACAGCAGATTCATCCCGCACAAGGTTTCGCTATTGGGGACCGGCGCGCCCTCGTCCGCGCCCGGCCGAACCAGAAGAAAATTTTCGGTAAACAACGCGACCTCGGCGAGCGAAGGCTCGGACACCGGCAAAGCGACGATCGCCGCGTCGATCCGGCCTTCTTCGAGTTCCTCGATCAGCTTCGAGGTGACCGCCTCGCGGACATGGATGTCGAGTTCGGGATGGGTTCGCGTGAGGTCTCCGATGACGGCAGGCAGCAGATAAGGCGCGATGGTCGGGATCATGCCGATGCGGAAGCGGCCGGCGAGCCCGCCCCGCGAGGCGCGCGCCAGGTCTCCCAGCTCATCGACCGAGCGCAGGATATCGCGAACGGCGGCGGCGGCTTCTTCTCCGAACGCGGTCAGCCTGACCTGCCGTGCGCCGCGCTCGATCAGGACGACGCCCAGCGTCTCCTCCAATTCCTTGATCTGCATCGACAAGGCGGGCTGCGTGACCGCGCAGGCCGCCGCCGCGCGTCCGAAATGGCCGCTGCGCGCCAGCGCATCGAAATAGCGAAGTTGCCTGAGGGATAGCCTGTCCATCAGATAAACTTATCTCAAACATCATAAAAAGCAATTTTACCTGATCGACTAGGCCGCATAAGCTTTTTTCATCCGGGTATGACCTGAGAAACATAATCAGAGGATGGAGAGTTGAAGTCGTAACCCATCGTGGCGCCTGGGCGCCGCCGGCCATTCGGATGGGAGGACGCGCCGCACGAAGATCAGGCGTCAGCGCTGGAGGCGGCTCCAAAGCCAAAGCCGCACGCGACATTGAGCCGAAGCTCCACGCCGAGCGGAACCGAAAGCGCGGTCGGCGGCACGGCTTGGGATTCACCACCCTTCCCGATGGAACAGGCCGAAAAAAATCATCGCAAAAATCGGAGGAAAAGATGGACGCGAAAGCAGACAAGAACGCGGGCAAATGCCCCGTCATCCACACCACAGTTGGAGCGAAGTCCAATCGGGACTGGTGGCCAGACCAGTTGAACCTGAAGCTTCTCCAGCAAAATTGTCCCATGTCCGATCCCATGGGCGCGGCGTTCAGCTACGCCGAGGCGTTCAAGGAGCTCGATTACGAGGCCCTGAAAAAAGACCTTTACGCGCTCATGACCAACTCGCAGGACTGGTGGCCGGCGGATTACGGCCATTATGGGCCGCTCTTCATCCGCATGGCCTGGCACGGCGCCGGCACCTATCGCATCGGCGACGGCCGCGGCGGCGCGGGCTCGGGACAGCAGCGCTTCGCGCCGCTCAACTCCTGGCCGGACAATGTCAATCTCGACAAGGCGCGACGGCTGCTCTGGCCGATCAAGCAGAAATACGGCAGCAAAATCTCCTGGGCCGACCTGATGATCCTCGCCGGCAATTGCGCCCTGGAGTCGATGGGCTTCAAGACCTTCGGCTTCGGCGGCGGGCGCGCGGACGTCTATGAGCCGGAGGAGGACACCTACTGGGGCTCCGAGACCGAATGGCTCGGCGACAAGCGCCACCTCGGAGAGGACGGGATCGAGAATCCTCTCGCCGCCGTCCAGATGGGCCTGATCTACGTGAATCCGGAAGGGCCCGGCGGCACGCCCGATCCGCTCGCCTCCGGCCGCGAGGTCCGCGAGACTTTCGCGCGCATGGCGATGAACGACGAGGAAACCGTCGCGCTCACCGCCGGCGGTCACACCTTCGGCAAATGCCACGGCGCGGGCGATGCCGCGCTGGTTGGGCCTCCGCCAGAGGCCGCGCCGATCGAAGAGCAGGGCCTCGGCTGGAAAAGCGGTTTTCGCAGCGGCAAGGGCGCCGACCAGATCGGCAGCGGTCTCGAGGGCGGATGGACGCCGACCCCGACGAAATGGGACAATTCCTATCTCGACATGCTGTTCGGCAATGAATGGGAATCGGTGAAAAGCCCGGCGGGCGCCTGGCAATGGACGCCGAAACAGACGACCGACAAGAATCAGGCGCCGGCCGCCGACGATCCGTCGAAAAAGGTCCCGATCATCATGACCGACGCCGACATGTCGATGCGCTATGACCCGATCTACGAGCCGATCGCCCGGCGCTTCCACGAGAACCCGGAGGAATTCGCCGACGCCTT
>CAYRNB010000050.1:0-23233 GCA_964425315.1 uncultured Rhodoblastus sp. | reverse complement strand
TCCGCAAGGCCGGGCTCTACGACACGATCTGGCAGGCCTTCGCCGTGCTGCTGCCGGTGCGCACCGTCGGCGTGATGGGCGACGGCCGCACCTACGACCATGTCTGCGCTCTGCGCGCCGTGACGTCGGTGGACGGCATGACGGCGGATTTCTTTCCCTACGACATGAGCTTCCTCGGCCGCACCGCGACGCGCATCATCAACGAGGTCAAGGGCGTGAACCGGGTGGTCTATGACGTGACGTCGAAGCCGCCGGGAACGATCGAGTGGGAGTGATTCAGGCAACGCCGGGAATCTCCGCCGGCGTCTCCGAAGCTTGTTCATGCGGCCGGCCTTTTGTGCGCCAATATGCTCAGCATCAGAAGCCCGGCTGATGCGGCGATAACGGACCCGGCCAGGATGCCTATCTTGGCGGCGTTGAACATGGCCGGGGCATAGGCCTGCCCGGCGATGAACAGGGACATCGTGAAGCCGATGCCGGTCAACAGACTGCCGGCCGCCAAAAGGGGCCAGCTCAACCCTGCGGTTCTTGTCGCCAAGCCGAGGCGAACGGAAAGCCAGGTGAAGCTGAAGACGCCAATCGGCTTGCCGAGCACCAGCGCCGCGACGATCGCGAAGGACACGGGTTGCCAGAGGTCCGTCCTGTTGATTACGACTCCGGCGTTGGCAATAGCGAAGATCGGCATGATCGCAAAGCCGACCCACGGATGGAGCATCATCTCCAACTGCTCCACGGGCGAGAGCGCGTGCGTGACCGCCATGCCGGCGCGCCGAAGATCGCGGCGCTCCACCGTATCCCCGCTCCGGTGCTCGCCCGCCTTTTGAGACAGAACGCGCCCCAGAATCGCGCGCAGGCGCGCGTCGTCGACCCACGCTCCGGTCGGCGTCATGAGACCGAGGGCCACCCCGGTAAAGGTCGGGTGAAGGCCAGACGCATCAAAACAGAGCCAGATCGCCCCCCCGAACAGGAAATAGGCCGGAATGCTCTTGATCCCGATCCATGCGGCGCCCGCAACGGCGGCCAGACCGAACACGCCCAGTATCAGCGCGGGCCAGTTCAGCGCGTGGCCGTAGCCGAACGCAACCACCAGGATTGCGCCCACATCGTCGAAGATGGCCAGCGACAACAGAAACAGCCGCAGCGTCGTTGGAATTCGGGAGCCGAGGAGTGTGAGGCAACCGATGACGAAGGCCGTGTCGGTGGCCATCACCGTGCCCCAGCCATGAATTCCGGCATGGCCGGCCATCAGCACAAGATAGACGGCTAGGGGCGCGAGCATGCCGCCGAGCGCACCGGCAAAAGACAGCGCCGCCACCCGCGGTCGCCGCAATTCCCCTAGCACGAGCTCGCGCTTGAGTTCGAGAGCGACGACGAAGAAGAAGAACGTCATCAGACCGTCGTTGATCCACTCACGCAGCGGCCGGGCGTAATCCCATCCGCCGAAATGCAAGCCGACCGGCGTCTCCCAGAACGCCAGAAACGACGAAGACCAGGCCGAGTTCGACAGAACCAGGGTTACGAGGGTAGCGAACAGTAACGCGACCCCCGCCGCCGCTTCGACCTTGATGAAGCGGGTGAAGGGGCCGGTGAAACGGTCGGCCATTTCATGCGGAAGGCCTATGCTATCCTGAGACATCGTATTGGCATACTCCCGTGTCTCCGTGCGACTCAAAGGCCAGCTCGGCCGGGCAAAATTCACGCCGAGGCGCAAGCCCCATTGAAACTCCTGCTTCCTATGGCGGTCGCCGTTTGAACTCGCCATGCAGGGGCTGACGGCGTTTCTCCATGCGCCCCGCGCCCGCGGCATGCTTGGTGAAACTCAAAAAGTCGACCGCTCGGCGCCGATAGTCGCTGAAATCGAGAAAATTCTGAAGCGACGAAATTCGACGACGATGGACCCTGAGCGCCCGATCAGAAAGCGTCTCACCGGCGCGCTCGACCGTCGGTTCAGGGTTCACGAGGAAATCGAGTTGATAACGCTCGGCAAGGAGCGGATTTGCAATTGAAATAAAATCACAACCTCCGATCCAGGCTAATAATTATCAAAATACGTTTTTTGAGGTGTTTCAATATGTTGAGTCAATTATCGAGCCGCCGCAATCTCGATCGGCAGCCATAGATTATGCGTTCAATTTTCGAACAAGACGTCGCTGTCCGCTCAGCACCACAATTCTACACCCGGAGATCTCCCGTCAGGTCGACTGGTCTTCAAGCGCGGCTCCAATCGTGTTTGGTCGGAAAAGGGCTGGGCGGCAGAGTTTGATCGACGCATTAAACAGATCACGACCAAATAAAGCGGCACGAAGGATACGACGCCCCAAGCCCCGCAACCTGTCAGTCTGTGGAGGATGAAGAGTTGCGAAAAGCGGCGTCGAGACTCCACGCTCCTCCGCCGGCGAAGATGAGGTAGAGGAAGACAAAGCAGAACAGAATTGCAGCGTCCCCTCCGTTCAGCCCCGGCCAAAAGCTTTTCTGCACGTGGACCATGAAATAGGCGACCGCCATTTCGCCGGAGCAGATGAAGGCGGCGAGGCGGGTGAAAAGGCCGAGCGCGATCAGCGCGCCGCCGGCGACTTCGATCACCGCGGCAGCGAAAAGGATCGGCGGCAGCGGATAGGGAACGCCGGGCTGCGGCGCAGGAAAATGGGCGAGCTTCATCAGCCCGTGCTCCATAAAGAGCAGGGCGGCCATGATCCGCAGAACGGCAAGCGCCATCGGCGACCATGCGTCCAATTTCGACATCGGTTCCCTCCTTCTCGCATCGCCAAGACCAGCCGAAACACTGGCCGACGCCGAGCGCGCGCCAGGTTCGGGCGATCGGCGTTTGAACAACAACGCTCAAGAAAGGGGTAAGGTCGCGTTTTTTGTGCGCCCCCCCACAAAACCGTTCGGATCGAATGGGAGTAGGGGGCGAGCGCCCGTCTTTTATATTATGGTGAGGCCGCCTGCCCGCCCGAGGCCGGAACCGAACGAAAAGGCCGTCCATCCTGTCCGATCTCAAATACCCCTTGCTTCGCCTCGCCGGATTGTTTTTCGGCCTCGGCTTCATCCTTGTCGGCATTTTTGGCGTCCGGCGGAACGTCGACCGGCTGAAATGGTCGTCCGCGCCAGCAACCATCATCACGTCCCAACGCGGCGGCGACCATCGTCCGGCATATGTCATCGCCCAATATCGCCTCGGAAAGGCGATCTATCATTGTGGCAAGGTTTTCCGGCGCGGTGACGACGACGAGGGCGACCCGGCGGACTATCCCGTCGGCATGAAGACTGACGTTTATTACGATCCGGCCCAACCGGCGCGTTGCGCGCTCACGCGCGGAATTTCGCGCATGAGCCTGGTCTTCATCGCCCTGGGCGTCGTGCTGCTCGGCGCCGCCAATTACGCGCGCCGCAAAATCAAGAAGCCGCCGGCGCCGCAATGAGTCCATTTTTAGTGGGAACCCAGCGTCACGCCAAAACTCTGGACCGCCGCCACGACCGCGTCCATGTCCGGCGGGCCGGAAGGGTTGGCCGCATCGATCGCGGCGAAGAGTTGCGATGCGCCCGCCGGCGAGGTCACTGAAATCATTTCGCCTTCGGTCAAGAACCGGAACCAGTGCATGACCCCAGCAGGGACGTGCGCCACGCTTCCCGGTCCCAGCCGCCGCGACTCGTCGCCAGCGCTGATTTCGATCTCGCCAGAGACGATATAAAAAGTCTCGTCCCAGCCATGGGCGTGCGGCGGCGGCCCTTGGCCCACGTCGCCCTGTTGCCGGAACAGCTCCAATCCGCCCGTGCGATCCGCTGCGGCAAGGACGGTGATGCGTTCGCCCAGAACATTCAGTGACCGCGGCAATTCGTTCTCCGCAATCATAAAAGCCGCCTTGGCGCCGGCGCCGTTGCTCGATCCTTGCGACATTTCCGCCTCCTCTGTTAGACAGATTATCTGTCTACTATAGACAGACGGCCTGTCTAATGTCAATATGTCTATATGGAAACGATCGATAACGCCATCCGCCGCCGGACCCTGGGCGGCCTGTTGCGCCTCGCCGCGGAAAACACGCGCGAGAGAGTTTACGCCCGAATGGCTGAAAACGGCTACGCCGACATCCGTCCGGCTCACGCCAGTTTCTTCCGCCACATAGCCGAGGGCGGATCGCGCGTCAGCGAGCTGGCCGAGCGCGCGCAGATGACCAAACAGAGCATGGGTTATCTCGTCGACAGTCTGGCGGCGGGCGGCTATGTGATGCTCGAGCCCGATCCGACCGACGGTCGCGCCAAGCGCGTTCTGCTGACCGATAAGGGCCGGGCGGCGATGGAGGCCATGATCAGGTTCAGCGCCAAAGCCGAGGCTGAATTTGCGGAACAGATCGGCGCGGCGGAGATGACCCAGCTTCGCCAACTGCTGGAGCGACTGGCGGATCGCCTGGATTAGCAGGAGCGCGGGGCGCCATGGGGCGCATTGGTAAGTTCCATAATATTGATTATGCGAATCGTAGATGTGGAAGCGGCCGTTCCCCTCTCGGGGCGAAAGGAAGCGCTTGAGGCGAAAATAGGCTGGCCTCTCGGGTTGGTCCGCGTCGCACCGGTTAATTTGGCGCTGCCGACTCTCGAAACGAGAATGGGCGGGATGACAGAAACACGAATTATTTTTGTCCGTCGGAAGAACAAGTTGGCTGAATTCCGCTTCCAACCGGACCAGTTCGGGCGAATCAGCGCGTTTTATCTATCCGGTTGAAATATTGCTGTATTTTTGGCGCCGCCCGCGCGTCTTGCCCCGCCGGCGGGCCGAGCCGGCCCATCCTCACGGAAATGTGAACAGAATTTCCCGCCCGCCCGTTGGTTCCCTTCGGCTAAGGGCTTATACGCCAAACGCTTCATATTTCGGCGCCAGCGGCAAACTTTCCGCGGCGACGAATCTAGCCAGGAAACCCTCTTTGCTGCTAAAAGAGTATTGCGCGGGCTTTGGACTTGAAAATCAGACACCATCGGCTGGCGTTTCCGTCCGGCCAAAAAGGGGCAGGCGGAAGCATGGCGTAGCACGGAGGCATCCGTTCCGAGCGACGTTTTTTGGACTGAGGCGGAGAACTGAATTAGGACATGAGCAAAGGCAAAGATTTCCGGGGACCCAGGAAACGCGGTTTCGATGACGATGGGCCCTCTCCTTACGACAATTCGCGGCAATTTCGTCAGCCCCGCGCATCATTCGATCGTCAGCCCATGGGCGCCCCCTTCGGCGGCGATTTCGCATCCCCCCCGTCACCCGTCTCGAGCGCAAACGCGGTTGAGGCGATCGTCAAATGGTTCAAAGGCGACAAGGGCTTTGGCTTCGTCGAATTGTCCGACGGCTCGGGCGACGCCTTTCTCCATATCGGCGCCCTGCAATCGGCCGGTTACGAGACCGTGCCGCCAGGCGCCAAGCTGAAGGTTCTGGTCGCCAATGGCGTCAAAGGCCAGCAGGTCACGAGGGTATTGGAAGTCGATACGGCTGGCGCCGCCGAGCGCGCGCCGCAGCGGACTTTCGATTCGTCGCGGCCGCCGCCGCGCCGCCAGCCGGACATGACCAACGCCGTGGAGGTCCAGGGTGCGGTCAAATGGTTCGACAACGCCAAGGGCTTCGGCTTCGTCCAGGCCGATGACGGCGGCAAGGACGTCTTCGTCCACATTTCCATCCTCGGCCCGGCGGGAATTTCGGCTTTGCCCGAAGGCCAACCGGTGACGATGAAGGTGGTGGACACCCAGAAGGGCCGCGAAGCGGTGGCCATATCGCTCAACTGAGCTTTTCGCCAACCGGAATCGAACGTCAACCGAGCAGGGCGGCGCCCTGCTCTTTTCTTTAGAAGAACCATGCAGCCATCGCGCGAAATCTCCCGCCTCCTGGCGATCATGGCGGCGCTGCGGGCGCCCGGAACCGGCTGTCCCTGGGATCTGGCTCAGGATTTTTCCACCATCGCGCCCTATGCCATCGAGGAAGCCTGCGAAGTGGTGGACGCCATCGAACGTGGCGATTTCGTTGACCTTCGCGACGAATTGGGCGACCTCCTCCTCCAGGTGGTGTTCCACGCCCGCATGGCGGAGGAGCAGGGCCTGTTCGATTTCGGCGGCGTGGTGGAAGCCATCACCTCGAAAATGATCCGCCGGCATCCCCATGTCTTCGGTCCGGCGGAAGCCCGCACGCCCGAGGCGGTCGAGGGCGCCTGGGCCGAGATCAAGGCGCAGGAAAAGGCGGAAAAGGCGGAGAAGCGTCGCGCCGCCGGAATGCCGGAGGAGACACGACAAGGACATCTCGCCGATGTTCCCGTCGCCCTGCCCGCTCTGACCCGCGCCATAAAACTCCAGGAAAAAGCCTCGAAAGTCGGGTTCGATTGGAACAATCCGCGCATCGTGCTGGAGAAGATTCGCGAGGAATGCGACGAGGTCGAGGAGGCGCTCGACCGCGGCGACGAAAATCACGTGGCGGAAGAAATCGGCGATCTTCTTTTCGCCGTCGCCAATCTCGCCCGCCACGCGCGAAAAGACGGCGAAAGCGCTTTGCGCCAGACCAACGCCAAATTCGAGCGGCGCTTTCGTCATATCGAGCGGCGGCTGGCGGCCCAAGGACGAAAACTCGGCGAGGTTCCGCTGGCCGAAATGGACGCGCTGTGGGACGAGGCGAAAATGCTGGAGCGCCATCCGGTCGAGGCGGAATAGGCCTCACGCCGGCTTGACGAAAAGCGCCCGCCAATGGCGCGTCAGATTTTCGCGCGCCGGAATGTCTTCCAGATTTGCGACGGTCAGGCCGCAGCCGCAGAAAGCCTCGAGGTCGGCGCGGCTCAACGGCCAGGGCGGCCCGTCGACGATTTGCGCCGCGTCGCGGGCGCGGGCGATGACAAGAAGCCTTCCGCCCGGCCTGACCATTGCGGCGATCGCCTCGCGCGCCTGAGCCAGGATTTCCGCCGGCAGAGCTTGCAAAGTATAGGTTTCGTGGACGAAATCGAACTTTGCGCGCCATTGCGGCGGCGGCGCGAACAGATCGGCGGCGCAAAAATCGATGTCGAGATCGGGAAAGCGGCTCCGCGCCCATTCCGCCGCGCGCGCGACCAGATCGAAGGCGGTGACCTGCGCCCCCTGCCCGGCCAGAGCCGCGGCATTGTCGCCGAGGCCGCAGCCGATATCGAGAGCCGCAAGCCCGTCGAGGCGCGGATTTTCCGACAGCCATTCCACCAGCAAAGGATGCGGCGCGAGTTTGGCCCAGGGCACATTGACCGGGTCGCCCTCGGCGAGTTCATAGACCGTTTCGAACCAGTCGCGCCTTTTCGGGTCCTCAAGCGCGACGCCGCTCTTGGCCGGGTCGAGGGCGTCGAGCCTGGACCGCGCCTCGGCCCGGCGCTTTTCGCGCTCGGGGTCGGACAGCGGATCCAAATGTTGCGGTTTTTCGGGCATTTCCCAAGTCCAGATGCTTTCCGCGGCCCCTTTACTCCTTGCGGGAGGGAAGCTCACGCGTCGGCCTCGGCCCCCTCGTGGCCTTCGCCGTTTTCGCTCTCGCCGTTTTCCTCTTCGCTGATCCGCTCGACCGATACGACCTCTTCCGTCTCGGCGGTGTTGAAGACGATCACGCCCTGGGCGCCGCGCCCGATAATGCGAATGCCCGCGACCGGGCAGCGGATCAACTGGCCGCCGTCGGTGACCAGCATGATCTGGTCGCTATCTTCCACCGGCATGGAGGCGACCAGCTCGCCATTGCGGGCGTTGACCGCCATGGCGACAATGCCTTTGCCGCCGCGGCCGGTGACGCGATATTCGTAGGACGACGACCTCTTGCCGTAGCCGTTGACGGAAACAGTCAGGATGAACTGCTCGCGCTCGGCGAGTTCCGCGAAGCGCTCCGGCGACAGCGGCGCCTCGGCTTCCGCCCCCTCCTCCAACTCTTCCGGTTCGGTCTCGGCCGACTCTTCCTCCGCCTGCGCCCGGCGCATTTTCAGGAAGGTGACGCGCTCGGCCGGCGAGGCCTCGATATGCGCGAGAATCGACAAGGCGATGACGCTGTCGCCATCGGCCAGTCTTATGCCGCGCACGCCCATGGAATCGCGGCCTTTGAACACCCTCACGTCGGTCGCGGGGAAGCGGATGCACTGGCCCTTAGCCGTGGTGAGCAGCACGTCGTCGGCCTCGCTGCAGATTTGCACGTCGACAATGCTTTCGCCCGGATCGAGCTTCATGGCGATCTTGCCGGCTCGATTGACCTGGGTGAAGTCCGACAATTTATTGCGCCGCACCGTGCCGCTCGTCGTGGCGAACATCACGTCGAGCCCTTCCCACTGCGCCTCGTCTTCGGGCAGCGGCATGATGGAGCTGATGCGCTCGCCCTGCTCCAGCGGCAGCATATTGACCAAAGCCTTGCCCCGCGCCTGCGGCGCTGCGAGCGGCAGGCGCCAGACCTTCTCCTTATAGGCCTGGCCGCGCGAGGAGAAGAACAGAACCGGCGCGTGAGTCGAGGCGACAAAGAGGCGCGAGACGAAATCCTCCTCGCGCGTCTGCATGCCGGAGCGGCCCTTGCCGCCGCGCCTCTGGGCGCGATAGGTGGAAAGCGGCACGCGCTTGATATAGCCGGCGTGCGAGACGGTGACGACCATCTCCTCGCGCTGGATCAGATCCTCGTCCAGCATGTCGCCTTCGACATCGAGAATCTGCGTGCGGCGCGGCACGGCGTGGGCCGCCTTCACCGCCAGCATTTCCTCTTTCACAATGTCGAAGAGTTTTGCGCGCGAGCGTAGGATTTCCAGGTATTCGGCGATTTCCGCCGCCAGCTTGTTGAGCGCCTCTGCGATTTCGTCGCGCCCAAGAGCGGTGAGCCTTTGCAGGCGCAGTTCGAGAATGGCCCGCGCCTGGGCTTCCGAAAGGCGGCAATTGCCGTCCTCGTCGATGGAGTGGCGGGGATCGGCGATGAGCGCGACGAGCGGCGCCATGTCGCGCGCCGGCCAGACCCGGCTCCTCAAAGCTTCGCGCGCGGCCGCCGCGTCGGCGGAGGTACGGATGAGACGGATCACCTCGTCGATATTGGCGACGGCGATCGCCAGGCCGACCTGGATATGGGCGGAATCGCGCGCCTTGTTCAGCCGGAATTTGGTGCGGCGGGTGACGACCTCTTCGCGAAAATCGATGAAGGCCCTGAGGCAGTCGTGCAGGTTGAGGCTTTCGGGCCGGCCGCCATTCAGGGCGATGATGTTGGCGCCGAACGAGTTTTGCAGCGGCGTGAAGCGATAGAGCTGGTTCAGCACCACATCGGCCACGGCGTCGCGCTTCAATTCGATGACGATGCGCATGCCCTCGCGATCGGATTCGTCGCGCAGATCCGCTATGCCCTCAATTCTTTTCTCGCGCACCAGGTCGGCGATTTTCTCGATCAGCGACGCCTTGTTCACCTGATAGGGAATTTCGGTGAAGACGATCGCCTCGCGATCCTTGCGGATGCTTTCGATTTCCGCGATGCCGCGCATGACGATCGAGCCGCGGCTGGTCTCATAGGCGTGCTGGATGCCGGCGCGGCCCATGATCGCGCCGCCGGTGGGAAAATCCGGCCCCGGCACGATTTCCATGATTTCGGCGAGGCTCATATCCGGGCGGTCAATCAGCGCCACGCAGGCGTCGATGACCTCGCCGAGATTGTGCGGCGGTATATTGGTCGCCATGCCGACGGCGATGCCGCCGGCGCCATTGACGAGAAGATTGGGAAAGCGCGCCGGCAGGACCGACGGCTCCTTTTCCTTGCCGTCGTAATTGGGATGGAAATCGACCGTGTCGGAATCGAGGTCCTCGATCAGCGCCAGCGACGGCCGCGCCAGACGCGATTCCGTGTAACGCATGGCGGCGGCGCGGTCCCCGTCCACCGAGCCGAAATTGCCCTGCCCGTCGATCAGCGTCAGGCTCATCGAGAAAGGCTGGGCCATGCGCACCAGGGCGTCGTAGATCGCCGCATCGCCGTGCGGGTGATATTTACCCATGACCTCGCCGACGATGCGCGCCGATTTCACATAAGGGCGGTCGGGAAGGAAATTGTTCTCGGAGGCCGAATAGAGAATGCGCCGATGCACGGGCTTCAGGCCGTCGCGCACGTCCGGCAAGGCGCGGCTCACGATCACGCTCATGGCGTAAGCGAGATAGGAGCTCTTCATCTCCTCGGAGATGGAGACCGGGCGTATGTCGGACGGGTTCGGGACGGGATTTTCGTCGTTGCGATCGGGCAAAACACACTCTTACTGCAGGAAAAGAATATCCTGCCTTTCTAGGCGATTCTTGCTTGAAAAGCCAGCAAACCCCGCCCGACTGTGGACGATGATTTATTTGTTTTTTCAATCGGTTATGGAATTGAGCGCCCGCCCTGCCCCGCTAGCCGAGTTTCGCCAGGCCCGGAAAGGTCTGCAACAGCCAGAAACTGACGCTCTGCATGCCGCCGGTGAGGAACAAAACGCCGGTCAAGACCAAGAGCGCGCCGACCGTTTTTTCCACTTTGCCGAAATGCGAGCGGAACCTTTTCAGGAAATGGACGAAAGGCTCCATGGCGAGCGCCGCCAGCAGGAAGGGAACGCCGAGGCCGAAGGAATAGAAGGCGAGAAGCAGCGCTCCGCGGCCGACGGTCTGTTCCGAGGAAGCGACGGCCAGGATGGCCGCGAGAATCGGCCCGATGCAGGGCGTCCAGCCAAAGGCGAAGGCCACGCCCATGACATAGGCGCCCCACAGGCCGACGGGCTTTTCGACATTGAGGCGCTTTTCCCGATAGAGAATGTTGAGCCGGAAAACCCCCAGAAAATGCAGGCCCATGGCAATAATGGCGACGCCGGCGAGGGTCGCGAGCAGCGGCAGATGGGAGCGCACCGTCTGGCCCACGACCGACGCCGTGGCGCCGAGGACGACGAAAACCGTGGAAAAGCCGAGGACGAACAGAACCGCCGCGATCAGCATGTCGCGCCGCGCCCGTGTTTCGCCCCCTTCCGCCAGTTCCTCGATGCCCGATCCGGCGATGAAGGTGAGATAGGGCGGCACCAGCGGCAGGACGCAGGGACTCAGGAAAGACAGAAGCCCCGCCAGAACCGCCGCCCATATGGTCACACCATTTCCCATCGCCGATTCCCCTTCCCCTTCGTCCGATCGCTCTATAGCTTAAAATTCATCGCCCGTTGCAACCCTCGTGAGCTTTTCCTTGCGCAACCTGATCACCGACGTCGCGGGAATTAAGGTCGGCTCCGCCCATGATTCGGCGCTCGCCTCGGGCGTCACCGCGCTGATTTTCGACGCGCCGGCGACCGCCTCCGTCGCGGTCGGCGGCGGCGCCCCCGGCCTGCGCGACGCCCATCTCCTCGAACCCGGAATGACCGTCGAAAAAATCGACGCCCTGGTTCTTTCCGGCGGCTCGGCATTCGGCCTCGATTCCGTGGGCGGCGTCCAATCCTGGCTGCGCCAACAGGGGCGCGGTCTGCAAGTCGCCGACCAGCTGGTGCCGATCGCGCCCGGCGCGATCCTGTTCGATCTCGCCAATGGCGGCGACAAGGATTTCTGGAACATGCCGGCCTATTGGCGCCTCGGCTACGAGGCGGCGGAGGCGGCGGCGGCCGAATTTCCGCTCGGCAGCCAGGGCGCGGGTTTCGGCGCGACTCTCGCCGATCTCAAGGGCGGCCTCGGATCGGCGAGCGCGACGACCGAAGACGGCTTCGTCGTCGGCGCCCTCGTTGCGGTCAACGCCGTCGGCCAGGCGACCATCGGCGACGGTCCATTTTTCTGGGCCGGCGCTTACGAGCGCGACGGCGAATTCGGCGGCCTCGGCTGGCCGAACAGTGTCAACGAAGCCGCGCTCCGCCCGCAGATGAAAGGCGCTGCGCCGGAAAACACCACCATCGCCATCGTCGCGACCGACGCGGATCTTGCCAAGTCGCAGGTAAAGCGCATGGCGGTCATGGCCCAGGACGGCGTCGCGCGGGCGCTTCGTCCGGTCCATGCGCCGCACGACGGCGATACGGTCTTCGCCGCCGCCACCGGCCATGCGCAAGGCGAGGCCGATATGTTCGCCTTGGCCCGCCTCGGCGCCGTGGCGGCCGATTGTCTCGCCCGGGCGATCGCCCGCGCCGTTTATGAGGCGAGCCCCCTGCCCTTCCCCGGCGCCCTGCCGAGCTGGCGCGGCAAATTCGGGCGCTGAAGCTTTCAAGACCACGCCGAAAAAAGCCCCACCAAGCCGAAAACCGCTACGCTGACGCCGACGGCGACGGCCAGCGCCAGCGAAAATCCCCTGAGCCGGAAACGCGCCGGCGGAATTTTCATCGCCAAAGCGATCAAGAGGCCGATGACAAAGGGAAAAAGCAAAGCGTTGGCGACCTGCGTGACAATGTTCAGCCAGATGAGATCGCGGGAAAACAGGGCGAGCAGCGCCGAACCGATGGCGCTGGCGGCATAGAGCGCGAAAAAGGCCGGCGAATCGAACAGCCCGACTTGCTGCGCGCCCCGAGCGGGCGAAAAAAGCTCCGCCACGCCCCAGGAAAGCGCCAGCGAGGCGACGATGGCCGCGGCGAAAGACGCGCCGAGCACGCCGAGACTGTAAATCAGCCTTCCGCCCTCCGGCCCCAGGGCGGCGGTCAAAGCCTCGCCGATCTGGCCGATCGTGTCGAGGCTGCGCACGCCGTCGCCCCGGTACAGGGCGGCGGCGGAGGCGACCAGCACCGCGCCGGTCAGCAATTGCGTCAGCGTCGCGCCAAGCGCCGTATCCCAGCGGGCGGCGAAAAAATCCCGCGGCTTCACGCCTTTGCGGGCTGTGGCCGACTGCTGATAGAAAATCATCCAGGGATTGAAGACCGAGCCGACGATGGCCGCGGCGAGAAAGAGAAAATTCCGGTTGCCGAAAGGCGCGCGCAAAACGTCATGCGCGAGGGCGAGCGGATGGGGTCGCGCCTTCCAGGCGACGATCAGAAAGGCGCCCTCCAGCAGACCGAGAAGCAGGGCGGCGCGCTCCACCCGCCGATAGGCGCCGGTCGCCGCGACCATGAGCAGAAGGACGCAGGCAAAGGACAAAGTGAGCGGGCGCGGCAGGCCATAAAGCTCGCCGATGCCGGCGACGCCGGTGAATTCGGTGACCAGCGTGCCGAAAGTCGCGGCGGCCAGCGCCGCGAGCGCGACCAAAGCCCATTTGCGGCCAAAATGCCGGCGCGCCGCCTCGGCGAAGCCCTTTCGGGAAAAGACGCCGAGCCGCGCCGATAGCTCCTGCACGATATAGAGCGCGGGAATGAGCGCGAGGATCAGGGGCAGAAGGCGATATTGCCAGCGCGCGCCGGCCTGCGCCGCCGTGACCACGTTGCCGGCGTCGGTGTCGGCCAGCATGACCAGCAGGCCGGGCCCCCAGACCGCCAGAATGCGGAGAATGGGCGGGATTCTGAGCGACGCGCTTTCGGTTTCCACGCTCATTTGCGGCCTGGAGGAGGTCATGCGGCAAGGCTATAGAAGCCGCGGTCGCGGATAAATAATGAAAACTTGGTAATTTGGTCCTGCTCAGCCGCCCTCTGCGACCTGCTGCCGCAGTTCGACGTCGTAAAGGTTCGGCGCGCCGTCGTCGCCCAGCCGGGCGCGATAGACCTGCAGGTTTTCCATGATGTGCTGGACGTAATTGCGCGTCTCGGTGAACGGAATGCGTTCGATCCAGTCGACGGGGTTGACCTTGGGATCGCGCGGGTCGCCATATGCCTTGATCCAGTCGCGAACATTGCCGCCGCCGGCGTTATAGGCGGCGAAGGCGAGAATATACGAACCGTCATAATCGCGCAGCAATTGGCCGAGGTGATAGGCGCCGAGCTGGGCGTTGAAAGCGGCGTCCTTCAGAAGCTTCGTCTCGTCGAAGTCGACCCCCGCCTGGCGCGCAGTGCTGCGCGCCGTCGCCGGCGCCATTTGCATCAGGCCGACGGCGCCGGCGCCGGAGCGGACGTCGGATCTAAAAGCGCTTTCCTGCCGCGCTATGGCGAGAACCAGCGGCCGGCTGGCGGAATTGGCGAGCGCGACATAATCCGGCACGCCGTCGAGCGGATAGGCCAGGCTGTCGACCGCTATGCCGCGATGCATCGCGGCCTTGCCGGCGATCACGTCCGTATGGGCGTCGCTATTCTGCTTGATGACGCGCGACAGGGCCGCCATCTGGGCCGGATTGGTCAAAGTCCGGGCGCTGTCGAGCGCCAGTTTACGCGCCGGTTCGATTTCGCCGAGGGCGTAGAGCAGTTCGGCCGCGCGCACCGGCTCGGCCCGCTTCGATCCTTGCGCCGCCACGGCGGGCGCCCGCAGGATCACCGGCTCGTCCCCGAGCTTGGCCCGCGCCAATTGTCCGTAATAGGTTTCGGGGAAAGCGGCGGCGCGGGCGTAGAAGGTCTTTCCGTCCTTGCCCTCGGCTTCGGCGACGCGGCCGAGCCAATAATTGGCGCGCGCCACCGAATGCGGCCTTTGCGCGATTGCCGCCAGTTTCTCGAAATGCGGTTCGGCGCGTTTCGGGTCCTTGAGGAATCGCAGGGCGATCCAACCGGCGTGGAACTCCGCCTGCAGCCGCGTCTTGTCCGAACCGCCCCGATTTTCGGCGCAAATCTTGTAGGCCTGCTCATATTTGCCCGAATCGAGCAATTTGCGCGCGAGAAGGCGACGCTCCACCCACCAGTCGTCGGGGCTGCCCAAAACCGTCGGATCACGCGGCGCGGACAGCATGAGCTTGGCCGCCTCGTCGATATGATCGGCGTGGCGCAGATTGTGGATGCGTTCGAAGATGATGCCCGGATCGTGGCGCAAGGCGGCCGGAACGCGCCGCGACACCTTCTCCCATTTCACTCCCTTGGCGAGGCTGGCCTCGGCGCGGTACAATTTGTCGCCTTCCTTGCCGGCGAGCACCGCGGCGCGCCGCGCGGCGGCACCGTCCTCGCGCTCCATCATCCGGTCGAGGCGGTGAATCTGGTCGGCGCGCGTCAGAACGGAGCCAAAGCTCTTGCGCAGGCGCTTTTCAAGCTCGGCGGTGAGGTTGGAATCGCGCCACATCTCCCGCGCCATTTTGTCGGCCTCGGCTTTTCGTCCCGGCTCCTTGGCGATCAAAGCGGCGTAAACGATCCGCCCGAGCGTGGTGGTCGGCGGAAATTCGGCGAAATAGGCGGCGACGCTTTCCGGCTTGGCGGCGTCGTCGGCCGCGAGGGTTTCGGCGTTCCTGCGCAGATCGGCGTCGGGCCAGCCCTTATGGGCGCGCATGAAGGCGACGATGCGGGACATTCCCGCCTGCGCCGGATGGGTGAGCAGGAACATCCATTCGACGGCGGCGCGGACGGTCGGGTCCTTGGTCGTCAGGGCCGCGTCGCCCTCGGCCGTCTTGCCGACGTGATAATATATGAGCGCGTCGGTCACGCCGGAAAGATCATACCGGGACAGGATCGCATCCCGTTGCGACGCCCGATCGCCACCCAACGCCACCGGCCCGTTGAGCCCGTAAAAATGCAGCGCCCTCTTTTCGGCCTCGCCGAAAATCACCGGCAGCCAGGCGAAGGCGAAAGCGCTCGCCGCGGGCCTGTGCGTGCGCGTCGTCGGCGCGGCGCCGGCAGATTTGATATTGACGGCATCGCCTTGGGCGGATTCGACGTCGGCGGTCGGCGCGGAGAAGGGATTTGCGCCCAACAGGAGCTTGGCGTAGTGGGCGAGCGCGGGAAGGCGTTTGATTTGCATGGGCAGGATCAGGAAGAAGGCGGCCACAATGGCGGCGCCCGTAATCCGTCTATCCAGCCGTATGATTCGCATCGAAACGTCCTGTTGCTCCGAGACGACAAGACGAGACTGCGCCCCAGACGTTAACGACAAGTTAACCAAATGACTGCTTTGCGCGGGCGGCTTTCGTGGCGACGCCCCTTTTCGTCGCGGCTTCGAACCGCTATGAGTCGCGCCTTGCCTATAAACCGGCCAAAAGCGGCGTTGGTTTGGCGATAAGCAGGACGAAAAAATGGCGACCGGGACTGAGAAGCGGCTTCGGGGTTGGATGACGGCGCTGGTGACGCCGTTCAAGGACGGGGCTTTCGACGAATCCGCCTTTCGCGCCCTGATCGACTGGCAGATCGACAGCGGCATTTCCGGCCTGGTGCCGGTCGGCACCACCGGCGAATCCCCCACCCTGTCGCATGACGAGCATAAGAAGGTCATCGAGACCGCCATCGACCAGGCGAAGGGCCGCGTTCCAGTGATCGCGGGAGCGGGATCGAACAATACGGATGAAGCGATCGAACTGGCGGTCCACGCCCAAGAGGCCGGCGCCGACGCGCTTCTGATGGTCACGCCCTATTACAACAAGCCCACTCAGGAGGGCCTGTTCCAGCATTTCCGCGCCATCGACGCCGCCGTGGACATTCCCATCGTCATCTACAACATCCCGCCGCGTTCGGTGATCGACATGTCGGTCGAGACGATGAAGCGCTGCCGCGAGGAATTGCGCCATATCGTCGGGGTCAAGGACGCCACCGGCAATATCGCCCGCATCTCCACGCAGAGGCAGGCGATGGGCCCCGACTTCCTGCAATTTTCCGGCGACGACATGACGGCGCTCGCCTGTTTCGCCGCCGGCGCCGTCGGCTGCATATCGGTCGTGGCCAATGTCGCGCCGCGCCTTTGCGCCGACCTTTGGGAGGCCGTCGCGGCGGGCGATTTCGCCAAGGCGCTGACCATACAGGACCGGCTGACGCCGCTCCACGCCGCGACCTTCCTCGAACCCGGCGTCTGCGGCGCCAAGACGGGCCTGAATTTGCTCGGCCGCGTCGCCGAGGAAGTCCGCCTGCCGCTTGTGCCTTCGACGTGGAAAACGCGCGAGGCGATTCAAAGCGCCATGCGTTTCGCCGGCCTCCTGCAGGATTGACAAGGGGCCGATCAAGGCCTGATTGGCGCGCCCAGTGGCTGAAAAACCGAAATCAAATTTCAAGATCGTCGCCGAAAACCGCAAGGCGCGCTTTCACTACCAGATCGGCGAGAAATTCGAGGCCGGCCTGGCGCTGACAGGCACCGAGGTCAAGAGCCTGCGCTCGGGACGCTCCAATATCGCGGAATCCTACGCCAGCGTGGACGCAAAAGGCGAGGTCTGGCTTATCAACGCCAATATTCCCGAATATCACGCCGGCAATCGCTTCAATCACGAGCCCAAGCGCCTGCGCAAGCTCCTGCTGAAACATCGCGAGATCGCCAAATTGTCGCAGGGCGTGCAGCGCGAAGGCATGACCATCGTGCCGCTAAAACTCTATTTCAACCAGCGCGGCCGCGCCAAACTGGAAATCGCGCTCGCCAAGGGCAAGCAAATTCACGACAAGCGCGAAACCGCCAAGGAGCGCGACTGGAATCGCGAAAAGCGCCGGCTGCTCAAACAGGGCCAATGAAGGAGGCCGATCGTGACGGACCAGACGATCCGCAGCCGTTTCTTCGAAACCCGCGACGGGCTCAACCTGCACGCCGCGATCCTAGTGGGAGCTTCGCAAAGCGCGCCCGTCGTCTGCCTGCCCGGCCTCACCCGCCCGGCGCGCGATTTCCACCCGCTCGCCCGATTTCTGCGCGGGCGGACGGACCGGTCCGTCATCTGCCTCGATTATCGCGGCCGCGGCGGCTCGGATTGGGACCCGGACTGGAGGCATTACTCCTTCCCGGTCGAACTGGCCGACATTCTCTTCGTCCTCGAACAACTCGCCGTGACGTCGGCCTTTTTCGTCGGCACGTCGCGCGGCGGCCTGCACGGCATGACGATCGCCGCCATGCGGCCGGAACTGGTCAAGGGCCTGGTTCTCAATGACGTCGGCCCCGTCCTCGACCCGGGCGGCCTCGCCCATATCAGGGATTATGTCGGCCGCCTGCCGCTTCTTCTCACGATCGAGGAGGCCGTCGCTCATTTCCGCGAGGCGATGGGCGCGCAATTCACTGCGGTCAGCGACGACGAATGGCGGATTTACGCGGCAAATTCCCTTAATCCGACGGCGGAGCGGCTGCGCCTGTCCTACGACCCGCAACTGGCGCGAACGCTTGAAGCCATCGATCCGGCAAAACCCCTGCCCGACCTGTGGGAGCAATTTGCCGCCGTGACCGCGCCGGTCCTGGCCTTGCGGGCGGAAAATTCCGATCTTTTCGCGCCGGAAACTTTGGCCGAAATGGCGGCGCGCAACCCGCGGTGCCGGACGCATGTCGTCCCCGGCCAGGGGCATGCGCCCATGCTTCTTGACGCGGCGACCCAGGGCCTGATCGCCGATTTCATCGCCGAAATCGAATCGCCCTGAGTCTCAAGTCTCCCTTACGCCGGCGAAATCGGTGGCGCCGAGCGGCGAGGTGAATGTGCCCGCGAGCGCGTCGCCGCTTGCCTTAACGCTGAATCCGATGGAGAAATTGCCCATCGGCGTCGGCACATTGGCAAGAAAATCCGCTGTGTCATCCGTCACCTCCAGATCGACCAGAGGCGCGGCGCCGATTGGCGTGATCAGCGAACCAGTCCCGTCAGCCTCGATGCGCAGCGAAGGAGTCTGGACGCCGAAGGGCGTTTCCAGCGTCAATTTCCACGTACCGACAATACTCATAATTCCATCCTCCGCCATTCCGCCGCCCGCAGCCGAATGATAGCGGCGGCGCGCGCCGCTTGCCAGCCTCGTGAAGTCAATTGAGGAGATTTACCTACCAGCTATGCGGGTGCAGGAGCGGCGGCCTTTGTTGAATGCATAGCGGCCGTCGCAGACATAGGCGACAGGCGGGATATGGGTCCGCTGGAAGATGTCATAACCTTGCTTGAGATTGCGCCAGAACGGGGCCCAATTATGCGTCGGCGGCGCGCCGTCGGACATGAAGGCCAGGACATTGCCGGCCTGCGATTCGCGGGCGATGGCCGCGTCGGTCATGCGGAAGGGGAAGATGTCGACCGGCACCTCGCGCTGGCCGTGGGCGAGCGCCAGCGCGACATAATGATAAATCTGCTCGATGCCGTGGTTGGTCATGGCGAAACAGCCGACCGATTTGCAATCGCCATGGACCATGATGGCGCTGCCGGTAGCGCCGTGGGCGCGGTCGTAGGCGTTGGGATAGCCGATGTTGAAAGCGAGATCGAAATGCGAATGCGGATTGAGCTGGCGCGCCGACACTTCGTAAAAACCTTCGGGCGACTGAAGATCGGCGCTGCGCAATTTAGGTCCGAGGTGGCCCGACCATTTGCAGATCGGGAAGGATTTGAACAAGGCGTATGTCTCGCCGTGCTTCATCCACAGTTCCAAAATCCCTTCCCGCTTGAAAATGCGGAGAAAGACCCGCGCGCCCCGCTTGAAGTCCCTGGCCGGCAGCGGCGTCGGCGCCGGCGGCTCGACGGCGTCGGACCCGCCCACCGAATCGGTCAAGGCGGCGAGCGCGTCGGCCAGGACCGGAATAGCCCCGCCCTGTCTCTGCGCCGGCGGCGTGACGGCGGCGGAAGCGGAATTCGCGCCCCCTGGCAACGAATCGGGCCGGGGCGGCGGCAGCGGCGCGGAGGCGCCGGGCGGGAGTTCGTTCGCCTGCGGCGTATCATCCGCCTGCAATGAACTTTTGGCCTGCGGCGCATTGCCGGCTTGCGGCGCCTGGTCCTGCACGGCTGCGGCTGCTTCCGGCGCGGCCTCGGCCACGACTTCATTCTGCTGCTGCGCGTCCGGCGGCGGATCGCCCGCCAGGGCCGCTTCCGTCTCCGGATCGAGCGTGCGCAATCCCAGCGGCGTCTCGTTGGCCTCTGGCTGCGTGAAGACGGCGGGTTGGCTCGACACGTTCGACTCGCTCGGCTCCAGACTGACCCTCAGGGCGAAGGAATCGTCCTTCGCGGCGGGCCTCGCCGGCGGAGCGGCGGCGACGATCGAAACAGGAGCGGCGGGGGCCTCCTTTGCGGCGGCGGCGACAGCGCCATCCGGCCGCGGGGCGGCGGCATAGGAAAGAAAAGCGCCCAGGACGAGCGAAGCGGCGCAAGCCACGCTCAGGGTCAGAAATCGCGTTCGTTTCCGATAATGCATTGCGAACGCCTCCCTGTGCGTCGCCGATCGAAAATCGCCGCCCTGCCGTCAACCGCGAGAGAATCGAGCGAAAAAACGGCAGGAATTGTCTAACCGTTCCATCTTGCGCGGGACTTGCCTTGTCTCAAATCAAATTTGCCACCGTGCGCCGCAACACGCGCGCTTTTCTGGTGGATCATGGTTTTTATGCAACAGTAAGGTTAAGGAATCCCAATCATTTTGTGGGTCTGCAGGCTCAGCCGCCAGCGCGGGTGCGCCAGGCAATGGGCGACGGCGGCGGCGATGTTCTTTTCCCGCTCCGGCCCGTCCATCGGCTGCAGCCAGAAATGGTCGAAGTCCATATTTTCGAATTGTTCGGGCGAGAGGCCCGGCTGCGGATAGACGAGCTTCAATTCCTGGCCGCGCGTCGCCACAAAGGGCGCGCCGGCCTTGGGGCTGACGCATAGCCAGTCGATTCCCGGCGGCGGCGCGAGCGCGCCATTGCTCTCCACCGCGACGAAAAATCCTTCCGCATGCGTCGCTTCGATCAGCGGCGCGTCGAGCTGCAGCAGGGGCTCGCCGCCGGTGAAGACGACGAAGCGTCCCTCACGTCCCGCGCCCCAAACCTCGGCAAGCCGCCGCGCCAAGTCGCCCGCGTCGGCGAATTTGCCGCCGCCTTCGCCGTCCACGCCGATGAAATCCGTATCGCAGAAATTGCATGCCGCCTCGGCGCGATCCTCCTCGCGCCCGCTCCACAGGTTGCAGCCGGCGAAGCGGCAGAAGACGGCGGCGCGGCCGGCGAAAAATCCCTCGCCCTGAAGGGTGAGAAAAATCTCCTTCACGCTATAGGTCATTGAGCTTTCGTCTTACCCCGCCCAGGCCAGGGCGCCGCCGCTCGTCGGCTCGGCCACGCCGGTGGTGGTGGGGAAGGTCAAAGGCAGTCCCTTGACCGAGCGCACTCCCAGGAAAGCGAAGGCCTGCGCCTCGATCGCCTGCGAATCCCAGCCGAACTCTTCGGCGCGGCGCACAGGACAGGGCGCGCGCCTGGCGAGCGCCTCTATCAGAGCCGGATTGCGCGCCCCGCCGCCGCAGACCACGACGAGGCGCGGCTCGGCCGGCAGAAAGGCGAAAGGAGCGAGAATGGCGCTGGCGGTGAAGGCGACCAGCGTCGCCGCCGCGTCTGGCAGCGACAGGCTGGCGACCGGCGTGGAATCGAAGGCGTTGCGGTCGAGCGATTTGGGCGGCTCCAGCGCGAAAAAAGGATGCGACATCAGGTCCGCCAACGCCCGCTCGTCCACTTTTCCCGCAAGCGCGCAGGCCCCGCCTTCGTCCATGGCGGCGCCCGTCCGTGCGAGCATCAGATCATCGAGGAGCGCATTGCCCGGCCCGACGTCGCAGGCGATTGGGTCGTCGTCCGGGGCGACGAAGCTCATATTGGCGACGCCGCCGATATTGACGAAAAGCATGGGCTCGGCGACGCCCGAAGCCTCCGCCAGGGCCTGATGATAGACCGGAACCAGCGGCGCGCCCTGCCCTCCCGCCGCCATGTCGGCGGCGCGCAGGTCGTAGGCGACGTCGATGCCGACCTCGCGCGCCAGGAATTCCCCGTTGCCGATCTGCACCGTCAGGCGGTTTTCGGGCCGGTGCAGCACGGTCTGGCCGTGAAAGCCGATGAGATCGACCGCCGCCGGGTCGAGCGCGTTGCGCGCCAGAAAATCCGTCACCGCTTCGATATGGCGGCGCGTCACCAGTTCGTCCGCCTCGGCCAGAGGACCGGGCCTTTCCTCCCGGCGCCGCAGGCCCTGCGCCGCCGCCACCGCCCGGCGCAGCAAGGCGCGGTCGTCCTCGGAAAAGGGATAGGAGCCGGACGGGCCAAATTTGAGCGTCCGCCGCCCATCCGTCTCCAAATACGCGAGGTCGATCGCATCCATCGACGTGCCGGTCATGGCGCCGAGCGCGCGAAAGATTTTCGGCATTGCCTTCCCCGTTGGCCTTCGGCCTCCTATGTTGCTCGCAGCCTAACCCGATTTTGCCGAAAGAGCGACCATGATCGAACTGTTCTACTGGCCGACCCCCAATGGCCATAAGATCACGATTTTCCTCGAGGAATCCGGCCTCCCCTATGAAATCCACCCGGTGAATATCGGCGCCGGCGATCAGTTCAAGCCGGAATTTCTCGAAATCTCGCCCAATAATCGCATGCCGGCGATCATCGACCATGCGCCGGACGACAACGGCCCGCCTCTGTCCATTTTCGAATCCGGCGCCATTCTCGAATATCTGGCGGAAAAGGCTGGCAAATTCCTGCCCGCGCCGCAGCGGGAAAGATTCAAGGTCCTGCAATGGCTCTACTGGCAGGTCGGCGGCCTCGGTCCCGTCGCCGGCCAGAACGGCCATTTCTCCGTCTACGCCAAGGAGAAAATTCCCTACGCCATCGACCGCTACGTCAATGAAACCAACCGGCTCTATGGCGTGCTCGACCGCCAGCTGGCGAAAACGCGCGACGCCGGGGGGTTTGTCGCCGGGGCCTATTCGATCGCCGACATGGCCTCCTATCCCTGGATCGTCCCGTGGAAGAGGCACGGCCAGAATCTCGACGATTTCCCCGATCTGCGCCGCTGGTTCGATACGATGCGCGCCCGGCCGGCGGTTCAGCGCGCCTATGAAATCGGCGATCGCGTCAAGCCCCCCGCCCCGCTGAGCGACGCGGAAAAGAATGTGCTGTTCGGCCAGACAGCGGCGAGCGTCAGGCCGAAAGGCTAGGGCTGCATCGGCCAAACAGCCGTCTCGGGTTATTTGACGGTAGAATCGTTTCCCGGCCGCCGGCGGTTTCCAGCGCCGCCGGCCTGTCGTTCCGCCGCAGCAGGATGGCGCCGGCGAGCCGATTGGCCATGTCTCATGCGCGAGCGAAAGATCAGTTTTATGAGCGACCCCGGAACAGCGCCCTTGGTTAGGGCGTTCTATTGAACTGAAGCACCGCGTCGGCGCTGTGCGCGATGATGGAATAAGGGCCATGTTTCGTCGAATGGCGAAAATTTTCGTGGCGGCTGTAGCCCTCGGCTTCGGGGTCGGGACCACCCTTCTGCCCGGCGTAACGCAACAAGCATTTGCTTTCGGTCGCGGCGGCGGCGGCCACTTCGGCGGCGGCCACATGGGCGGGTTCGGAGGCGGGCATTTCGGCGGCGGCCACTTTGGTGGCGGTCACTTCGGCGGCGGTCACTTTGGCGGCGGTCACTTCGGCGGATTCCACGGCGGGCATTACGGCGGCGGCCACATGG
>CAYRNB010000049.1:0-24093 GCA_964425315.1 uncultured Rhodoblastus sp. | reverse complement strand
TCATGAACCCGGTCGATCACCCCCATGGCGGCGGCGAAGGCCGCACGTCGGGCGGCCGTCATCCGGTCACCCCTTGGGGCAAGCCGACCAAGGGCAAGAGGACCCGCTCCAACAAATCCACCACCAAATTCATCGTGACCTCGCGTCACAAGGCCAAGAAGAAGGGCTGATCTCCATGTCCCGTTCGATCTGGAAAGGTCCGTTCGTCGACGGCTACCTGCTGAAAAAGGCGGAGGCGTCGCACGCCTCCAAGCGCTCCGAGGTCATCAAGACCTGGAGCCGGCGCTCGACCATATTGCCGCAATTCGTCGGCCTCACCTTCGGCGTCTATAACGGCCGCAAACATGTGCCGGTGACGGTTTCCGAAGACATGATCGGCCACAAGTTCGGCGAATTCTCGCCGACCCGGACTTTCCACGGCCATGCGGCCGACAAGAAGGCGAGGAGAGGCTGACGTGTCGCAGCAGAGAAACCCCCGCGCGCTCAAGGACAATGAGGCGAAAGCCGTCTGCCGCATGATCCGCGTCAGCCCGCAGAAGCTGAACCTTGTCGCCCAGCTTATTCGCGGCAAGAAGGTCGATCGCGCCCTGGCCGACCTGACCTTCTCGCACAAGCGCGTCGCCTTCGACGTCAAGAAGACGCTGCAGAGCGCCATCGCCAATGCGGAAAACAACCACAGCCTCGACATCGACGATCTCGTCGTTGCCGAAGCTTACGTCGGCAAGGCCCTGGTGATGAAGCGCTTTCACGCCCGCGCCCGTGGCCGCGCCGGCCGGGTCGAGAAGCCTTTCGCGAATCTGACCATCGTCGTTCGCGAAGTCGAAGCGCCGACGAATAAGTCCGCTGGGGCCTGAGGAGAAAGAGATGGGACAGAAGGTCAATCCGATCGGTCTTCGCCTGGGCGTCAACCGGACGTGGGATTCGCGCTGGTTCGCCAATAAGGGCGAATATGGCAAGCTGCTGCACGAGGATTTCGCCATACGCGAGGCCCTGCTCAAGACGTTGAAACAGGCGGCGGTTTCGAAAATCGTCATCGAGCGCCCCCACAAGAAGTGCCGCGTGACGGTTCATTCGGCGCGTCCGGGCGTGGTCATCGGCAAGAAGGGCGCGGATATCGACAAGATCCGCAAGCTTGTGGCCAAGCTCACGGCGAGCGAGGTGGCGATCAATATCGTCGAAGTGCGCAAGCCCGAAATCGACGCGACGCTGGTCGCCGAATCCATTGCTCAGCAGTTGGAGCGCCGCGTCGCCTTCCGTCGCGCCATGAAGCGGGCCGTGCAATCGGCCATGCGCCTTGGCGCCGAAGGCATTCGCATCAATTGCGCCGGCCGCCTTGGCGGCGCCGAAATCGCCCGCATGGAATGGTACCGCGAAGGCCGCGTGCCGCTGCACACTTTGCGCGCCGACGTCGATTACGGCATCGCCACGGCCCATACCGCCTATGGCGCCTGCGGCGTCAAAGTGTGGATCTTCAAGGGCGAAATCCTCGAACACGATCCGATGGCGCAGGAAAAGCGGCAGAGCGAGATCGGCCATGATCATTCGCACGGCAGGCGCGAGCGTCGTGAGCCGCGCGAGCCGCGCGGCGCGCGCTAAATTGAGCCCGAGAGTTTAAAACCATGCTGCAACCTAAGCGCACTAAATACCGCAAGGCTTTCAAGGGCCGCATCAAGGGCGCCGCCAAGGGCGGGTTCGAGCTCGCCTTCGGCCGCTACGGCCTGAAGGCGCTGGAGCCCGAGCGCATCACCGCCCGCCAGATCGAGGCGGCCCGCCGCGCCATGACGCGCCATATGAAGCGCGCCGGCCGCGTTTGGATCCGGATCTTCCCCGACCTGCCGGTCTCCTCGAAGCCGACCGAGGTGCGCATGGGCAAGGGCAAGGGCTCGCCGGAATTCTGGTGCGTCCGCGTCGCGCCGGGCCGCATCATGTTCGAGATCGACGGCGTGCCGAACGATATCGCGCGCGAGGCGTTCACGCTGGCCGCGGCCAAGCTGCCGATCAAGACGCGCATCATCGAGCGCATCGCCGAGTGAGGAGGACGGGATGAAAGACAAACAGCGCCTGTCCGACCTCAAGACCATGTCGGACGATCAGCTTAACGACGAACTGCTCAAACTGAAGAAGGAGCAGTTCAACCTGCGCTTCCAGCGCGCCACCGGCCAGCTCGAGAACACGTCGCGGGTGCGGGTCGTGCGCCGCGAGATCGCGCGCGTGAAAACCGTCGCCGCGCGGAAGCGCGCCGAAGCGAAGAAATAAGGTGTAAGACCCATGCCGAAGCGCATTCTCCAGGGCGTCGTCGTCAGCGACAAGCAGGAAAAAACCGTGGTGGTGAAGGTGGAGCGCCGCTTCACCCATCCGCTGCTGAAAAAGACCGTCCGCCGCACCAAGAATTATCACGCCCATGACGAGGCGGGCGAATTCAAGGTCGGCGACGCCGTCTCCATCGAGGAGACCAAGCCGATTTCGCGACTGAAGCGCTGGAAGGTCGTCAAGGACGAAGCCAAGGCTTGATTTTCGAAACGAAATAAACGAGGAAGCGCGCTCGCTTCCTTCAGGCGTAGTCCGAAGGGGCCGCCCCCTGACGGAAACCGATCTGAGAGAAAGGCTTAAAGCCATGATTCAGATGCAGACCAATCTCGACGTGGCCGATAATTCCGGCGCGCGCCGCGTCATGTGCATCAAGGTGCTTGGCGGCTCCAAGCGCAAATACGCCGGCGTCGGCGACATCATCGTCGTTTCCGTCAAGGAAGCCATTCCGCGCGGCCGCGTGAAGAAGGGCGACGTGATGAAGGCGGTCGTGGTGCGCACGTCGAAAGACATCAAGCGCGCCGACGGCTCGGTGATCCGTTTCGACACCAACGCCGCGGTTCTGATCAACAATCAGAAAGAGCCGGTCGGCACCCGCATTTTCGGCCCGGTGCCGCGCGAATTGCGCGCCAAGAACCATATGAAGATCATTTCGCTCGCGCCGGAGGTGCTGTAATGGCCGCCAAGATCAAGAAAGGCGACAGGGTCATCGTGCTCGCCGGCCGCGACAGGGGCCGCAAGGGCGAGGTGAAGTTCGTCTTCCCCAAGGAGAACACGGCCTTGGTCATGGGCGTCAATATGGTGAAGCGTCACCAGAAGCAGACGCAGAACCAGGAAGGCGGCATCATTTCCAAGGAAGCGCCGATTCATCTGTCCAATCTGGCGATCGCCGACCCCAAGGACGGCAAGCCCACCCGCGTCGGCTTCAAAATTCTCGACGACGGCAGAAAAGTTCGCGTCGCCAAGCGTTCCGGAGATCTGATCGATGGCTGAGGCCAAGACCCCCAAAGGCGGCACTAAGCCGGCAAAAACCAGCGGCGACAAGGCCGCGAAGGCCAAGGGCGGCGACAAGGGCGCGGCCCAGGAACACGCCAAGGGCGCGGACAGCCGCGCCGCCGCCGGCGCCGTGGCCAGCGCGCCGAAGGATTATGTCGTGCGCATGCGCAAGCACTACGACGAGGTGGTGCGGCCAAGGCTGATTGAGCAGTTCGGCTACAAGAACCCGCTGGAAGTGCCGCATATCGAAAAGATCGTGCTCAATATGGGCGTCGGCGAAGCGGTCGCCGACACCAAGAAGGCGACGCTCGCCGCCGCGGATCTCGCCTTGATCGCGGGCCAGAAGCCTGTCATCACCCGCGCGCGCAGGGCGATTTCGACCTTCAAGGTGCGCGAGAACATGCCGATCGGCGCCAAAGTCACTTTGCGCAAGACCCGCATGTATGAATTTCTGGATCGGCTGATCACGGTGGCGCTGCCTCGGGTGCGCGACTTCCGTGGGCTCAATCCGAAATCTTTCGACGGTCGCGGTAATTTCGCCATGGGCATCAAGGAGCACATCGTCTTCCCGGAAATCGATTACGACAAGGCGGAATCGGTTCTGGGCATGGACGTGATCGTGTGCACCACCGCCAAGACCGACGACGAGGCGCGCGCGCTCCTGCGCGCGTTCAACTTCCCGTTCCGGCAGTGAGGATTTCAATCCTCAAACGCGGAAACCAGAGGTAAGACATGGCCAAGAAAAGCGCTATCGAAAACAACAATCGCCGGGCGAAGCTGGCGGCGCAGAAGAGCGCCAAAAGGGCGCGCCTCCGGGCGCTCGCCAAGAACCGCGCCCTCACCGTCGAGGAGCGTTTCGAGGCGGCGTTGAAGCTCGCCGAAATGCCGCGCAATTCCTGCGTCAATCGCGTGCGCAACCGCTGCGAGGTGACCGGGCGTCCGCGCGCCTATAACCGCAAGCTCAAAATGTCGCGCATCGCCTTGCGCGAACTGGGCTCCAAGGGCCTCATCCCGGGCCTCGTCAAGTCGAGCTGGTAAGAGGAGGAGCCGATGGCGATCAATGATCCTGTGGGCGATCTGCTCACCCGCATCCGCAATGCGCAAATGCGCCGCAAGTCCTCGGTGAGTACGCCGGGTTCGCGCCTGCGCGCCCACGTCCTGGATGTGCTCAAGGACGAGGGCTACATCCGCGGCTATACGGTCACCGAATTTGGCAATGGCCGCACCGATTTCGAAATCGAGCTGAAATATTTCGACGGCCAGCCGGTCATCAAGGAAATCAACCGGGTTTCCAAGCCGGGCAGGCGCGTTTACGCCGCCGTGAGCGCGCTGCCGCGCGTCGCCAACGGCTTAGGGATTGCGATCATTTCGACCCCGAAGGGCGTCCTCGCGGATCATGCCGCGCGCGACGCCAATGTCGGCGGCGAAGTGCTCGCGACGGTTTTCTGAGCCGGGAAGGAGCGACAATATGTCTCGTGTAGGCAAAAGGCCCGTCGTCGTTCCGGCGGGCGTCACCGCCAAGGTCGAAGGCCAGAAAGTCTCAGTCAAGGGCGCGAAGGGCGAATTGTCCTTCACCGTCCACGACGATGTCGCGGTGTCGATGAACGACAATGCGATCAAGGTCGATCCGCGCTACGAAACCAAGCGCGCCCAGGCGCTCTGGGGCACGGCGCGCGCCCGGATCAACAATATCGTGACCGGCGTCAGCAAGGGCTTCGAGAAGAAGCTCGAAATCAACGGCGTCGGCTATAAGGCGTCGGTGGCGGGCAAGAACCTGCAATTGTCGCTCGGCTACAGCCACGACATCCAATTTCCGATCCCGGCGGGCGTGAGCATAGCCACGACCAAGCCGACGGAAATCACCGTGAGCGGCATCGACAAGCAGCAGGTCGGCGAGGTTGCGGCCAAAATCCGCGAATATCGCAGGCCCGAGCCCTATAAGGGCAAGGGCGTCAAATACGCCGGGGAATTCATCTTCCGCAAGGAAGGCAAGAAGAAGTAAGGGAACCGCGTCATGGCTCAGGACAAATCCTCCGCTGACCGCCGCAGGGCGCGCGTTCGCCGCGCCCTTCAGGCGCGCGCCTATGGCAAGCCACGTCTTTCGGTGTTCCGCTCGTCGAAGCAGATCTACGCCCAGGTCATCGACGACGAGAAGGGCGTGACGCTCGCTTCCGCCTCCTCGATCGAGAAGGCCAATCGCGAGGCGCTGAAAAGCGGCGCCAATGTCGAGGCGGCCAAGGAGATCGGCAAGCTGATCGCCGAACGCGCCGTCGCCGCCGGCGTCAAGGAAGTGGTGTTCGATCGCGGCGCCTATATGTACCACGGCCGGGTGAAGGCCCTGGCCGATGGCGCGCGCGAGGGCGGACTGCAATTCTGATCGCCGGATTTTCCGGCGACGCTCGCATATTCCCGAAAAGTTGAAGACTTTTCGGACAAGAATATGCGCATGATGTAACCAAGCGAGCGGGCGTGAAACGCGTTCCGCGCAAGTGACGGAAGAAGAAATGGCTCGAGAAGATGGCGGCCGCGGCCGCGACCGCGACAGGGAAGAGCGCGACAACGAATTCGTGGACCGTCTCGTCCACATCAACCGCGTCGCCAAAGTGGTGAAGGGCGGCCGTCGTTTCGGCTTCGCCGCGCTGGTCGTCGTCGGCGACCAGAAGGGCCGGGTCGGCTATGGCCACGGCAAGGCGCGCGAAGTGCCGGAAGCGATCCGCAAGGCGACGGAATCGGCCAAGCGCGGTCTGATCCGCGTGCCGCTGCGCGAAGGCCGCACGCTGCATCATGACGTGATCGGGCGCCATGGCGCCGGCCGCGTCATCCTGCGCGCCGCGCCCGCCGGCACCGGCATTATCGCCGGCGGCCCGATGCGCGCGGTTTTCGAGACGCTCGGCGTGCATGACGTGGTCGCGAAATCGCAGGGCTCGTCCAACCCGTACAATATGGTGCGCGCCACTTTCGACGCGCTGAAATCCGAGGATTCGCCGCGCTCCGTCGCCGCCCGCCGCAGCCTCAAGGTTTCGACCCTGCAGGCGCGCCGCCCCGGGGCGGAAGCCGAAGCGGCCGATAGCTGAGGGAGGGGCGCGTCATGACCGCAGCTAAGACCGTCACCGTCATCCAGACCCGCAGCCCGATCGGGCGTCCGGCCGCTCAGCGCCAGACCCTCGTGGGCCTGAAACTGAACAAGATCGGCCGCCAGGCGACCTTGCCGGACACGCCGGCGGTGCGCGGCATGATCGCCAAAGTCGCGCATCTCGTGCGCGTCGTCGAAGCCAATTGAGGATGCGCGCCATGAAACTCAACGGCATTTCCGACAATCCTGGCGCCGCCGGGGAGCGCATGCGGGTTGGCCGCGGCATCGGCTCGGGCAAGGGCAAGACGGCGGGACGCGGCGTCAAGGGCCAAAAATCGCGCGCCGGCGTCTCGATCAAGGGTTTTGAAGGCGGCCAGATGCCGCTTCATCGCCGCCTGCCCAAGCGCGGCTTCTGGAATCCCTTCTCGACCGACCTCAACGAGGTCAATATCGGCCGCATCCAGCAGGCCGTCGACGCGCAGAAGCTCGACGCTTCCGCGCCGGTCACGGTGGAAAGCCTGCTGGCGGCCGGCGTCGTGTCGAAAAAACGCGACGGCGTGAAAATCTTAGGCCAGGGCGAATTGACCGCCAAGCTGAGCTTCGAGGTTGCGGGCGCATCGAAATCGGCGGTTGCGGCCATCGAAAAGGCCGGCGGCGCGGTGAAGCTGCTGTCGGCCGAAGCGAAGCCCGCCGGCGTCTGACGAAATGTTACGACCGCGCTACGAAAAGGGCGTGATTTTGTCGTAACGAGCGACTAACAGGGGGGCGGCGGACGGACAGTCTCCGCCCCTTTGCTTTGACCCCCCTCACTTGCGCGAGCTTTCTCGCGCGCGGAGCGAAAATATGGCCTCGGCAGCCGAACAGCTTGCGGCTAATCTCAACTGGTCCGCCTTTGGCAAGGCGGAGGAGCTGAAAAAGCGGATCTGGTTCACCCTCGGCGCGCTGATGGTCTATCGGCTCGGCACCTATATCCCGCTGCCGGGCATAGACCCCGCCGCTTTCGCTGAGCATTTCAAAGGGCAACAGCACGGCGTCCTGGAGATGTTCAACATGTTCGCCGGCGGCGCCGTGCAGCGCATGGCGATCTTCGCCCTGAACATCATGCCCTATATCTCGGCCTCGATCATCGTGCAGCTGATGCAATCGGTGGTCCCGCAGCTCGAAGCCCTGAAAAAGGAAGGCGAGCAGGGCCAGAAGGTCATCAATCAATATACCCGCTACCTGACGGTGGTGATCTCCGTCTTCCAGGCCTATGGCATTTCCGTCGGCCTCGAAGGCCAGTCCGGCGTCGTCGCCGATCCCGGCTGGTTCTTCCAGCTTTCGACTGTTATCACCCTGACGGGCGGCACTTTGTTCCTGATGTGGCTCGGCGAGCAGATCACCTCCCGCGGCATCGGCAACGGCTCGTCGCTGATCATTATGGCCGGCATTATCGCGGCCTTTCCCTCGGCTATCGCCAACACCCTGGAGCTGTCCCGGCAGGGCGCCTTGTCGCCGCTGGTCCTGCTCGTCCTGGTGATCATGTGCACCGGCGTCGTCGCCTTCATCGTCTTCATGGAGCAGGCGCAGAGGCGGCTGCTGATCACCTATCCGAAACGACAGCAAGGCAATCGCATCTATGAGGGCCAGACGTCGTTCCTGCCGCTGAAGCTCAATACGTCGGGCGTCATCCCGCCAATTTTCGCTTCGTCGCTGCTGCTGCTGCCGACGACCATCGCCAATTTCTCGCAAGGTGGCGGAACAACCGGCATTCTCGGCTTCCTCTCCACCTATCTCGGCCACGGCCGGCCGGCCTATATGTTCCTCTATATCGCGCTGATCGTCTTCTTCACGTTTTTCTATACGGCGATCGTGTTCGATCCGGTCGAGACGGCCGACAACCTCAAGAAACACGGCGGCTTCATTCCCGGCATAAGGCCGGGGGAGCGCACGGCGCATTTCATCGATTACGTGCTGACCCGCATTACGGTCGTCGGCGCGGCCTATCTGGCGCTCATCTGCCTCCTGCCTGAAATGCTTATTTCGCAATTCGCCCTGCCGTTCTATTTCGGAGGGACGTCGCTGCTGATCGTCGTAAGCGTGACCATGGACACGGTGGCGCAAATTCACGGCCATCTGCAGGCGCAACAATATGAGGGACTGGTCAAGAAGGCCAAACTTAGGGGGAGGAAGAAATGAGACTCATTCTGCTCGGACCGCCCGGGGCCGGCAAAGGCACGCAATCGTCGCGGCTTGAACAGAAGTTTGGCATTCCGCAGCTTTCCACCGGCGACATGCTGCGCGCGGCGGTCAAGGCGGGCACGCCCATCGGTCTGCAGGCCAAGGCGATCATGGAATCGGGCGGCCTGGTGTCGGACGAAATCGTCGTCGGCATCATTTCGGCGCGCATCGACGAGCCGGATTGCGCCAAGGGCTTCATTCTCGACGGCTTTCCGCGCACGGTGGCCCAGGCCAAGGCGCTCGACGCCATGCTGAAGGAAAAGGGCATGAAGCTCGACGCGGTGATCGAACTGGTCGTCGATGAAAAGGCGCTGGTGGCGCGCATGGAAAATCGCGTCAAGGAGACGCTCGCCGCCGGCGGGACGGTGCGCGCCGACGACAATCCGGAGGCTTTCGCCAAGCGTCTGACCTCCTATCGCGAGCAGACCGCGCCGGTCTCCGACTATTACCGCAGCGTCGGCGAATTGCGCCCCCTGAACGGGATGGCCGCGATCGACGAGGTGACGGCGGAGATCAACAAGGCCCTCGCCGCCTGAATTTTGCACTAAGGAGCGGCGCGACGGTTGACGGCGCGCCGCGCTTTCTTTAAGGAAAGCCCATCCGAAACGGCGCTCCCGCTCGAATTAGAGCAGGGGCGTTGTTTTTTCGCATTTCTGTTGCTTGAACCTCCCGCAAGGGCCGGCCTCCACCGGACGCGGGCGTCACCTGGGCCAAAAGCCCCCAAATGGAGAGAAAAATGGCTCGCATAGCCGGCGTCAATATTCCGACCAACAAGCGCGTGGTGATCGCGCTGCAATATATCCACGGCATCGGATCCAAAAAGGCTTCCGAAATCTGCGAAAAGGTCGGCATCCCGTCGGAGCGGCGCGTCGCCCAGCTCACCGACGCGGAAGTGCTGCATATTCGCGAGACCATCGACCGCGATTATATGGTGGAAGGCGACCTGCGCCGCGACGTCGCGATGAATATCAAGCGCCTGATGGACCTCGGCTGCTATCGCGGCCTGCGCCATCGCCGCCAGCTGCCGGTGCGCGGCCAGCGCACCCACACCAACGCCCGCACCCGCAAAGGCAAGGCGAAGCCGATCGCCGGCAAGAAGAAGTAATCCGTTCGCGCCCGTCAGGAGCGCGAGATCATAGGGCGAGAGCCCTCAACCCCCCAGCGTCTGGAGCTACGGGCGCGCTTGAAGGACTGAGAAGAATATGGCCAGGGACAGCACCCGCGTTCGCCGCCGTGAACGCAAGAACATCGCATCCGGCGTCGCGCATGTCCATTCCTCGTTCAATAATACGATGATCACCATTGCGGATGCGCAGGGCAACACTATTTCCTGGTCGTCGGCTGGGACCATGGGCTTCAAGGGCTCGCGCAAATCGACCCCCTATGCCGCGCAGATGGCGGCCGAGGACGCCGCCCGCAAGGCGGCCGAACACGGCATGCGCACAGTCGAGGTTGAGGTTTCCGGTCCGGGCTCTGGGCGCGAATCCGCTCTGCGCGCCTTGCAGGCCGCTGGTTTTACCGTGACGTCGATCCGCGACGTGACGCCGATCCCGCATAACGGCTGCCGCCCGCGCAAACGTCGCCGCGTCTGATTTTTAAGAATACCGTCCGAAGCGCCGACGGGCGCTCCGGGCGTCGTTCCGAACAACGGCGTCGCAGCCATGGTCGACGGACCGATATGCCCGGCGCCGAAGGAAGAGGCTCAAATGATTCAGAAGAACTGGCAGGAATTGATCAAGCCGAACAAGCTGCATGTCACGCCCGGCGAAGATCCCAAGCGCATCGCAACCATCGTCGCAGAACCGCTGGAGCGCGGCTTCGGCCTGACGCTCGGCAATGCGCTTCGTCGCATTCTCCTGTCCTCGCTGCAAGGCGCGGCGATCACCTCCGTCCATATCGACGGCGTGCTGCATGAATTCTCCTCCATCCCCGGCGTGCGCGAGGATGTGACCGACATCGTCCTCAACATCAAGGACGTGGCGATCAAGATGCATGGCGACGGCCCCAAGCGCATGACCCTGAAGAAGCAGGGCCCCGGCGTGGTCTATGCCGGCGACATCGGGGTCACGGGCGACATCGCCGTGCTCAATCCGACCCTGGCGCTTTGCACCCTCGACGAGGGCGCGGAAATCCGCATGGAATTCACCGTCAACACCGGCAAGGGTTATGTCACGGCCGACCGCAACCGCGCCGAGGATGCGCCCATCGGTCTGATCCCGGTTGATTCCATCTATTCGCCGGTAAAAAAAGTCTCTTACAAGATCGAGCCGACCCGAGAAGGCCAGGTTCTCGATTACGACAAGCTGACCTTGCAGATCGAGACCAATGGCTCGCTGACCCCCGAGGACGCCGTGGCTTTCGCCGCCCGCATCCTGCAGGACCAGCTCAATGTCTTCGTCAATTTCGAGGAGCCCAAGCGCGAGGAGGCGACCCCGGCCATTCCGGAGCTGGCCTTCAACCCGGCGCTGTTGAAGAAGGTGGACGAGCTGGAGCTGTCGGTCCGCTCCGCCAATTGCCTGAAGAACGACAATATCGTCTATATCGGCGACCTGATCCAGAAGACCGAAGCGGAAATGCTGCGCACGCCCAATTTCGGCAGAAAGTCCTTGAACGAAATCAAGGAGGTTCTGGCGCAGATGGGCCTGCATCTCGGTATGGAGGTCAGCGGCTGGCCGCCGGAGAATATCGACGAACTGGCGAAGAGGTTCGAGGAGCACTACTGATTTTTTGCCGACCGCTTGGCGGTCGGCGCCCCTTGCGTCAGCTCGGCGTCGCGTTCGCTCCTAGCCAAGCCCTGCGGGCCTGGCAAAAGCTAACGATTTAATCGGGTTGATTGTGAGATGAACCAACCCCGAGAGGGCAAAGCACATAGACGGCCGTACCTTGGCACGGCGGCCGTAAGAATGAAGGAGAGCCGTCATGTATCACCGTCGTTCCAAGCGGCGCTTCAACCGCACCCAGGAACATCGCAAGGCCATGTTCGCCAATCTGGCTCAGGCTTTGATCAAGCACGAGCAGATCGTCACCACTTTGCCGAAGGCCAAGGACCTGCGTCCGGTGGTGGAAAAGCTGGTGACGCTCGGCAAGCGCGGCGACCTGCACGCCCGCCGCCAGGCCATCGCCCAGATCAAGGACGCGGTCCTGGTGAAGAAGCTGTTCGACGTGCTGGGGCCCCGTTACAAGGAGCGCAACGGCGGCTACACCCGCGTGCTCAAGGCCGGTTTCCGTTATGGAGACAACGCCGCCATGGCGGTGATCGAATTCGTCGATCGCGACGTTTCGGCCAAGGGCCGGGATTCCGGTCCGGCCGCCGAAGCAGCGGAATAGATTCAAGGTCTTCGCCAAAAATCGGGCGGCCATTTGGCCGCCCTTTTTTATTGCCATGTGAAAACCGCTATTCTCGCGGGAAAAGGAGGGATTCGGATGGCGCTGAAGCAGATTTTGCCGCGGCTCCTGCTCGCACTGGGCTTCGCTGTGGCGCTCGCCGCTCCCGGCTGCGCCCAGCAGCGGATGGTCGAGCCGCAGCGCGTCCTGCCGCAAAGCAGCAGCCAGGTTCTGCTGAGCTTCGCGCCGGTGGTGAAAATCGCCGCGCCCGCGGTGGTCAACGTTTATGCGCAAAGGGTCAACCGCCAGCCGGTCAACCCCTTCTTCAACGACCCGATCTTCCGGCGCTTCTTCGGCGGCGGGCCTTCGCGAAGGTCGACCACGCAATCGCTCGGTTCGGGCGTGATCGTCGACCCCTCCGGCCTTGTTGTGACCAACTTCCACGTCATCAAGGGCATGACGAAAGTGAAGGTGGCGCTCTCCGACCGCCGCGAATTCCCGGCGGCAATCGTGCTGACCGATCCGCGCAGCGATCTCGCCATATTGCGAATCAAGGGCGGCAGGGGCGAGAAATATCCGGTGCTCCAGCTGGGCGATTCCGACAAGATCGAGGTCGGCGATCTGGCGCTGGCCATCGGCGACCCCTTCGGCGTCGGCCAGACGGTCACGCAAGGGATCATCTCGGCGCTCGCGCGCACCGAGATCGGCATTTCCGATTACGGCTTCTTCATTCAGACCGACGCGGCGATCAATCCAGGCAATTCCGGCGGCGCGCTGATCGACATGAAGGGTCGGCTGATCGGCCTTAATTCGGCGATTTTCTCCAAATCCGGCGGCTCGGTCGGCATCGGCTTCGCCATACCCGTCAATATGGTGAAAAGCGTCCTGGCGGCGGCGAAGGCGGGCCTTAAGCAAGTGCGCCGCCCCTGGCTCGGCGCCGGCCTTCAGGACCTGACCGCCGATATCGCCGAATCTCTCGGCCTCGACCGTCCGGCCGGGGCCCTGGTCGAAAATGTCGATCCGAACAGCCCCGCGGCGCGGGGCGGACTGAAGCCGGGCGACGTCATCACCGCGGTCGATGGCCAGCCGGTCGAGGACGCCGGGGGCGTCGGCTATCGCCTCGCCGCCAAGGAAATCGGGGGCGTCGCGACCTTGTCCGTGCGGCGCGACGGCAAGCAATTGCTGATCCCGATCAAACTCATCGCCGCGCCGGAAATTCCGCCGCGCCACGAGCTCAGGATTTCCGGCGCCTGTCCCTTCGCCGGCGCGACCGTGGTCAACATTTCGCCGGCGACCATCGAGCAATATTCCATCACCCACGCCCATGCCGGCGTGGCGGTGATCGCCACGGAAGACAATAGCGCCGCCGCCCTGGTGGGCTTCCAGAAAGGCGACGTGGTGTTGACGCTCAACGGCCGCAGGATCGACAATACATTCGAACTCGCGGACGCCTGCCACCAGCGGGCCTATAGCTGGCGTCTGACCATCAACCGCGGCGGACAGATCATTTCGAGCCGGATCGGGGGGTAGGGCGATGAACAAGAGGCGCCTGTGGGCGTGCCTCCTGGGCGGCGCCATTGCCGCCGTCGTGTGTTTTGTCGGCTACGAAATCCTTTTCGGCTTTCCGCCGGTGACGTTTGCGAGCGTCGCCGGCACGATAGCCAACCGCCTTCTGCTCGGTTTCGCCATCGCGGTAAGCGGCTGGAGACTGCCCCATCTTCTGCATGGCGGGATTATGGGACTGTTATTCTCGCTCTCGGTCTCCATCGCCTTCGTAGCGGATCCTTTCCGCTTTTTCGCCTTTACCGGGGCGGGCGTTCTTTATGGCGTTTTCATCGAGTGGTTGTCCTCTGACGTCTTCAAGGCGCCGATGAAAAGCTGATCCTTAAAGCCACCGTCGCGATTCTCGCTTTTCGAGCCCAAAACTCGCCTCGGAAACTACCTATTTTTGTCGCAGTACTGCAACAGCGTTGCAATATTGCCACGTAACGTCCCCTCGTTTAAAGATGGGCGGCCAAGGGACGCTGCGCACTGGATGAAGCACGCGAAGGATAAAGAACCGGAGCAAGTGAAGCCGCGCCGTCGCGAGCGCCGGCTCTTGCCGCGGGTCGGGCCTTTCGTTGTCGCCTTCGCCATTCTTTGCGCCGTCGGCTCCTTTCTCATTTTCGCCGGACTGACGCCGCTCAGACCGACGGACTCGGCCGTCTCCATCCTGCTGCTGGTCGATTTCGGCATCGTCATCGTCCTCCTGGCCCTGGTGGTCTACGAGGCGGCGCTTCTTATTCGCGCCTGGCGGGCGAAGACGGCCGCGGCCGGCCTGCATATGCGCATTGTCGCGCTTTTCGCCGTCATCGCCGCCGTGCCGACCCTCAGCATGGCGATCGTCGGCTCGGTGACGCTGGAAAAAATGCTCAATCCGAGCTTCATGCGCGACGTGCGCGGCTTCATCATGGGCGCGACGGAGGCCGCCAATCTGTTCCGCGAGGATCAGTGCCGGTGGCTCCTGCAGGAATCGCAACTGACGGCGAGCGACCTCGATCGCGGCAAGCCGATGTTCGACGCCGATCGCGGCCTGTTCAAGGAATTCTTCCAGTCGCGCGCCCATTTCCTCGGCTTTTCCGCCGCCGCCATGATCAAGCGCGACGGCACGATCGTCGAGCAGGTCGATCCGCGCACGAAGACCCACGACCCTGTGGTCAAGCCTGAGAGCAAGGATTTCGCCGACTCGGCCAAGAGTGAGCCGGTTTGCCTCATCCTTAATAAGGGCCGCACTTTTGTCGCGCTGCGGCCCATGCCGGCTTTCGACAAGGTCTTTCTTTACACCAGCCGACGCGTCGATCCCTTCACCCTGGAATTTCCCAAACAGGCTTCCGCCCTGGTGCGGCTTTTCGGCGCTTTCGAGCAGCACCGGCATAATTTCGAACTGACCTTCGCCATCATGTTCGGCCTGCTCGCCGCGATCATGCTGCTTTCCGCGGTCTGGCTCGGCCTCGCCTTCACCAATATGCTCGTCGGCCCCATACGCCGGCTGATCGCCGCCACCGACCAGGTGTCCGCCGGCAATTTCTATGTCCAGGTGCCCGTGCGGCCCGCCGAGGGCGATCTCGCCCATCTCGGCGCGACCTTCAACAAAATGACCTCGGAACTGCGCCAGCAGCAGAACCGCCTTGTCGCCGCCAATCATCTGATGGACGAGCGGCGCATTTTCACCGAGGCGGTTCTCTCGGGCGTCCCGGCGGCGGTGATCGGCGTCGGCGCGCGCGGCGACGTCACCGTGCTCAATCCGTCCGCAAGGCTTCTCATCGGCATGGGCGGGGGCGAGGCGGAAAAGGCGGTTGGCAAGCCGGTGGCGGAGATCCTGCCCGAACTCGAACCCGCGCTGCACGACGCGCGCGCCGGCCACTCCCGCATGACGCAGAAGCAGATCATGCTCAATCGCGGCGGACGCGAGCGCACCTATAATGTGCGCATCACCAACGGCCCCTTGAGCCGCGGCGAGCGCACTTTCGTCGCCACGCTCGACGATATGACGGATCTCGTCGCGGCGCAGCGCACTTCGGCCTGGGCGGACGTGGCGCGCCGCATCGCCCATGAGATCAAAAATCCGCTGACGCCCATCCAGCTTTCGGCCGAAAGGCTGAAGCGCAAATATGGACGCGTCATCACCACCGATCGCGATGTCTTCGACCAATGCACCGATACGATCGTCCGGCAGGTGGACGACATCAAAAGGATGGTGGACGAATTCTCTTCCTTCTCGCGCATGCCCAAGGCGCAATTGGCGACGGACGATCTGTCCGCCTGCATTGAGCAGGTGCTTTTCCTCATGCGCCACGGCCACCCCGAAATCGAGGTGACCGGAGAATATCCGACGGAGCCTCTGGTCCTGCGTTTCGACCGGAGGCTGTTGTCGCAGGCCGTGACCAATGTGGTGAAGAACGCCGCCGAAGGCATCGAGGCCGCCGACATGCAGGGCCGCACGCCGAAAATCGCCGTCTCCTTGCGGGTCGAGGAGGGCGAGGCGATTATCGACGTCGAGGACAACGGCAAGGGTTTTCCCAAGGAGAACCGGGGGCGGCTTCTCGAACCCTATATGACGACTCGCAAGGAGGGCACCGGCCTCGGCCTGCCCATTGTCGCGAAGATTCTCGAAGACCACGGCGGCGGCATCGAATTGCTCGACGCCGTTTCCGGACAGGGCGCGCTGGTGCGCCTGCATTTTCCCGTAACCGGCACGGCTGAGCCCCGTGAAGGCGAAGCAGCGCCGGAGAAGACAAGCGAAGGTTGAACATGGCGACCGACATTCTCATCGTCGATGACGAAGCCGACATTCGCGAACTCGTTTCGGGCATTCTCGAAGACGAGGGCTATTCCACGCGAACGGCGCGCAATTCCGACGAGGCGCTGGCGGCGATCGAGGCGCGCCGGCCGCATATGATCTTTCTCGACATCTGGATGCAGGGGTCCAAGCTCGACGGCCTGCAATTGCTGGAAAACATCAAGCGCCATCATCAGACCCTGCCGGTGGTGATGATTTCCGGCCACGGCAATATCGAGACGGCCGTCACCGCCATACGGCAGGGCGCTTATGATTTCATCGAAAAGCCGTTCAAGGCCGACCGTCTGGTGCTGGTCGCCGACCGCGCGCTGGAGACGTCGCGCCTGCGCCGCGAGGTCACCGAACTCAAGGCGCGCTCGGCCGATTCCAACACTTTGGTCGGCCGTTCGAACGCCCTGCAGCAATTGCGGCTGCTGATCGAGAAAGTCGCGCCAGCCAATTCGCGCATTCTGATCACCGGCGCGCCCGGGGTAGGGAAGGAATTGGCGGCGCGGGCGATCCACGAGGCCTCCGCCCGCGCCTCCGGGCCTTTTGTCGTCATCAACGCCGCGGCCATCGCCGCCGAAACCATGGAGACCGAACTTTTCGGCGTCGAGGCGCGGGAGGGGCGTCCGCGTAAGACCGGCGCGCTCGAAGAGGCCCATGGCGGCACGCTCTATATCGACGAAGTCGCGGACATGCCGCGCGACACCCAGGCGAAAATTCTACGCGTGCTCGTGGATCAGAATTTCACCCGCGTCGAAGGCTCGACCCGCGTCCATGTCGACGTGCGGGTCATCTCTTCCACCGCGCGCGATCTGCCGCGCGCCATCGCCGAAGGCGAATTTCGCGAGGATCTGTTCCATCGCTTGTCCGTGGTGCCGGTGCGCGTGCCTTCTCTGGCGGAAAGGCGCGAGGACATTCCCGAACTGATCGCCTTCTTCATGGACCAGCTTGCCGCCAATTCCGGCCTGCCGCGGCGGAAAATCGGCGACGACGCCATGGCCGTGCTGCAATCGCACGACTGGCCCGGCAATATCCGGCAATTGCGCAATAATGTGGAGCGGCTGATGATCCTCGCCGGTGGCGACCCGGAGGCGGAAATCACCGCCGACATGCTGCCGAGCGAAATCGGCGCCCTTGTGCCGACGACGCCCAACGGCTCGGGCGGCGAAAAGCTGATGAGCCTGCCGTTGCGCGACGCGCGGGAGTTGTTCGAGCGCGAATATCTCGTCGCGCAGATCAATCGTTTTGGCGGCAATATTTCCCGCACGGCGGAATTCATCGGCATGGAGCGCTCCGCTCTGCACCGGAAGCTGAAGTCGCTGGCGATCGACTGAGGCTTTTGAACCGTGGAGGCGCGCGCGCTCGCAACGAACTCCCCCACGCGCGCGCAAATTTTTCTCGGCTTCTTCAAGCTCGGCGTCATTGCTTTCGGCGGCGTCGGCCCGATGGTGCGCCATATCGTCGTCGAGGAGCGCCGCTGGCTGGATGACGCGGAATTCGCCGGCATGCTCGGCCTGTGCCAGGCTCTGCCGGGCGCCAATGTCTGCAATTTCGCGGTCATGCTGGGCGATCGTTTCGCCGGGCCGGGCGGCGCCGTCGCCGCGCTTGCCGGGCTGCTCGCCGCGCCCCTCGCAATACTGGTCGCGATCGCGAGCTTTTTCGGTTCTTTCGCGCGATTTTCCGACGTGCGCGCGGCGCTTTTCGGCGCGACGGCGGCGGCCGCCGGCCTCGCCGTCGGAACGGCGGTCAAAATGGCGCTCAACACCAGGCCGGGCCCCGTCGTGCTGGCAATCGCCGCCGCAGCTTTCTCCGCCATGGCCATCCTGCGCCTGCCTTTGCTGGCGGCGCTCGCCGTCCTGCTGCCGACGAGTTACGTCTTTTGCGGAGGGCGACGGTGAAATCCAATCTGCTCGTCCATATTTTCCTTCGCTTCGCTGGCATTTCTTTGCTTGCGGTCGGCGGTGCGACGGCGGTTCTGCCGGAAGCGCAAAGACAGCTCGTCGGCGAATTGCATTGGCTCACCCCGGCGCAATTTGCGCAGAATTTCGCCATAGCCCAGATCTCGCCGGGGCCGAACGTCATCGTCTTCGGCATGTTCGGCTGGACGCTCGCCGGACTCGCGGGCCTCATCGTCGCCATGCTCGGGTTTCTCGGTCCGTCTTCGCTGCTGGCCTTCGCCATGGCGCGAACTTTTCGACGGGCGGAAAAACGGCCCTGGCTGGATCGATTGAAAAAGGCGCTTGTTCCGCTCGCCATTGGCCTGATGGCGGCGAACGGCTATCTTCTCGCGCGCGGCGCCGACTCCAACGCCTTCGCTTTCGCCGTTACGCTCGCTTCCGCCGGTTTCGTCGCCTTTTCGTCGCGAAATCCACTCTGGGCTTTGGCGGCGGGGGCCGGTCTTGCGGTCGCCGCCGCCCGCCTCGGCTTGCTATGAAAGGTCGCCATGAGCCGCATCGCCTATGTCAATGGCCGCTACATTTCCCATCGGCAAGCCGCCGTATCGATCGACGACCGCGCCTTTCTCTTCGCCGACGGCATTTATGAAGTGATCGAGATTTTTGCCGGCGATCTGGTCGACGAGGCCGGGCACCTGCAGCGTCTCGCCCGTTCGGCGCGCGAATTGCGGCTGGCGCTTCCGCTCGGCGAAAAAGCGCTCAAATTCATCCTGCGCGAGATCGTCGCGCGCAATCGCGTCTCTTTCGGCCATGTCTATATCGAGGTCACGCGCGGCGCGGCGCGGCGCGAGCATTTCTTTCCTGGACCCGGGACCAAACCGGCGCTCGTCGTCTTCGCCCAGCGCGCCGACCGCGCCGCGGCGGAAGCCAAGGCGAAAAGCGGGATCAAGGTTATCTCGGCGCCGGACATCCGCTGGAAGAGGCCGGACATCAAGAGCGTAAGCCTCCTGCCCAATGTTCTGGCGAAACAACAGGCGAAAGACGCGGGCGCCTATGAGGCCTGGCTGGTGGACGACAAGGGATACGTCACCGAGGGCTCGTCGAGCAACGCCTGGATCGTGGACGCTGAAGGCGTCCTCGTCACCCATCCTGCCGATTCGTCGATTTTGCGGGGCATCACCCGCGCCCGCGTGATGAAAATCGCCGCGGCGAAAAATCTCGCGGTCGCCGAGCGGCCTTTCGCCATAGCCGAGGCGCTAAACGCCCGTGAAGCCTTCATTACCGGCGCGACGACCCTCGTCATGCCGGTCGTGGCGATCGACGGAAAAAAGATTGGCGACGGCCGTCCCGGTCCGCTTGCAACCTCCTTGCGCGCCGCCTTCCATGATTTCGCCTTGGGTGGCGTTTAGAAATTGTCAGCTAATGTTCACATTGGAGCGCATAAAAAAGGACGCCTTGCCTAAAACCTAAGCTTGGGCGTAAATCGGGCGATTGCAAACCGTGTCCACGGCCCGATTCTTTTGCCCTGGCGGGTGATAAAAATAGAAATAGAAAAGGAAAAACCATGGCGGTCGAACGCACACCCAACCTTCAGGACACTTTTCTCAATTTCGTACGCAAGAACAAAATTCCTCTCACAATTTTTTTGGTCAATGGTGTTAAGTTACAAGGCGTTGTGAGTTGGTTCGATAATTTCTGCGTCCTTTTGCGTCGCGACGGCCACTCGCAACTCGTTTATAAGCACGCCATATCGACGGTGATGCCGGGACATCCGATCCAGATGTTCGACCCGGCGGAAGAGGTTTCGGAAAAGTGAGTCTTTCCTTGAAAGTCTCGCGGTCGAGGGCGGCTTGAACCGCGAACAGGTTCTTGAAAAGAGCGCGAAGCCGCGCGCCAAAGGCGCGAACACGCGCGTTTTGGTGATCGGCCCCTATCTTTCCGACCGCGCCGCTGTGCAAAGCGGCGCGCCGGCTATGCGCTCGCACGAGGCGCGGCTCGACGAGGCCGAGGGTCTGGCCCGCGCCATCGATGTCGAAATCGTCGGGCGCGTGCTTGCGCCGATCCACCAGATTCGCCCGGCCACATATCTGGGCAAAGGCAAGGTCGACGAATTGGCCGCCCTGGTGGACGAGCGCGAAGCGGATGTCGTCGTCGTCGATTGCGCCCTTTCGCCGGTGCAGCAGCGCAATCTCGAAAAGGCTTTCTCCGCCAAGGTGATCGACCGCACCGGGCTCATTCTCGAAATTTTCGGCGAGCGCGCCCGCACGCGCGAGGGCGCGCTGCAGGTGGAACTGGCGCATCTGACCTATCAGAAATCGCGGCTGGTGCGCTCCTGGACCCATCTGGAGCGCCAGCGCGGCGGCTTCGGCTTCCTCGGCGGCCCGGGCGAAACCCAGATCGAGACCGACCGGCGCCTGATCCAGGAGCGGATGAGCCGCATCGAGCGCGATCTTGAAGGCGTCAAGAAAACACGCGGCCTGCACCGGAAAAGCCGGCGCGACGTTCCATTCCCGGTCGTCGCGCTCGTGGGCTACACCAATGCCGGCAAGTCCACGCTTTTCAATGCCCTGACCTCGGCGCAAGTCTTCGCCAAGGACCTGCTCTTCGCCACGCTCGACCCGACTTTGCGCGGCCTCAAGCTGCCGCACGGCGGCAAGATCATCCTGTCCGATACGGTCGGCTTCATCTCCGACCTGCCGCATATGCTGGTCTCGGCTTTCCGCGCTACGCTCGAAGAGGTGCTGGAGGCGGACGTCATTCTGCACGTGCGCGACATTGCGCATGAAGACGCGGAAGCGCAGGGGGCGGATGTCGAAAAGATCCTCGCCGAACTCGGCGTCAATTCGCACGACAACGGCCGCCTGATCGAAGTGTGGAACAAGATCGACCTTGCGCCCGACGACGAGCGCCTGCGTCTGAAGGCCGCCGCCGCGCGAAGGCCCGCCGCGCAAAGGCCCTGCGTCGTATCCGCCGCGACCGGCGAAGGTTTCGACGACCTGCTACGGACGATCGAGGCGCGGCTGGCGCGGGGGAGGCTGGTTTTCGACGTCAGGCTCGACGCAAGCGACGGCGAGGGTCAGGCCTGGCTTTATGGCCATGCCGAAGTGCTGGCGCGGCGCAGGGCGGGGGCGCACGAAACGCTGTTTCATATACGCGTCGCGCCGGAACATAAGGAACGCGTGCTCCGGCGTTTCCCGGCGGCCCGCGCCACTGGCGTGTGAGCGCTGCCCCCGGAAAATTGGTGTACTGCTTTTATAAGAATAGATCAAAAAAGCAAAGAAGTAGCTGAGCGCGCGCGACTTTCTAGTTTTTAAATCCGCTCGGGCGGCATTGGCGACTATTGTCGAGACCTCGCGGAGTGATTGGCGCTTAATATCTCTATTTTGTCGATTTATTTTGTAGAGTTTAGTGAGTCGACTTGATCCACATCAGAATTGGCTGTCACGGACGCGTTTCCGGGTTGACGGGGCAGTAATTTCGCGTGAGCCTACAAATAATTAAGGTCGTCGGCGAGAGCGCTTTCATTTTGCTCCGACTGACGCGCCATTTTGGGAGCGAGGCGAAAGGAGTGGAAATGCAAAGTCTATTTGTCGTCTGTTTGGACGGGTCGCGCGAAAAATTGCAGTTCGCAGCGATGGCCGCATCCGTCGCCGCGGTTTGCGGGAGGCCCGTTTCTGTTTTCCTTTCGATGAACGCCTTTCCTTTCTTCCTCAAGAATGCGCCGGCGGATGCGCCGAGCGAAGGCGCGTTCGGCGATCTGCTGCGCGAGAAGAATGCGCCGTCGTTTCAGGGCATTTTCGAAAATGCGGTCGAACTTGGCGACGCCAAGATTTACGCCTGTTCGATGGCCATGGACGTCATGGGCGTGGACGAGAGTCAGTTGGCAAGCTGCGTCGCCGGACCGATGGGGCTGACCAAATTCCTCGACGACGCCGAAGGCGGCCAGATCCTCGTTTTCTGAGGCCGGCGGCGACGGCTGACGCCGATTGCCGCGGCAGGATCAACCGGAATGAGAAACATCGCGCCTGTTTTCGTGTTCCGCGGGAGCGCGACGGGCGCAATCGAGAGACAGGGGAAATTCTATGGCGGACAGAGTTGTTGACGCGCGCGGGAGTTTTTGCCCGGGCCCGCTTATGGAGCTTATCGCGGCGATGAAAATGGCCCAGGTGGGCGAGACGATCGAGTTGCTGTCGAGCGACAAGGGGTCGGCGGCCGACGTTCCTGAATGGATCAACAAGGTCGGGCACGAAATGGTCGGAACGACGCAGGAAGGCGCCGTGTGGCACATCACCGTGCGCAAGAAAAAATAAAATAGACGCTCGGGGGAATTAGCCGCGGCGAGCAGAAAAAAAGCCGTCCGAGGCCAAATAGGGGAGGAAGAAAAGTGAGAGTACTCGTCGTTGGCGGCGGAATGGGTGGAACCATTTTCGCCAATAATCTGGCTCGCCGCATCGAGAGCGAGCTGAAATCCGGCAAGGCGACCATCACAATGCTGTCGGCCTCCGACCAGCACGCCTATCTGCCCGGCCTGCTTTATGTGGCTTTCGGCAAGATGATGCCGAACGAGCTTTATCGGGAGCAGGCAAGCCTGCTCGAACCCGGGATCAAATTCCATGTCGATCCGGTCGAGACTTTCAACCTCAAGGAAAATCACGTCGTCACCCAGAGCGGCAAGACGTACGAATACGACCTGATCGTGATCTCCACCGGTTCGCGCGCGACGCCGGAAACGATCCCCGGTCTCGCCGAAAATTCCATCAACGTCTATACGGAAGCAAACGCGCTGCAGTTCTTCGACAAGCTCAACGCCTTCAAGGGCGGGCGCATTCTCGTCACCGTCGGCCTGCCGCATAAATGCCCGATGATCCCGCTCGAAGTCACGCTGATGATGCGCGAATTCGTCGAGGCCAAGGGCCTGCTGGACAAGACGGAAATCTATTACACCTATCCCATCGGCCGCCTGCATAGCCTGGAAAACGTCGGCAAATGGGCGGCGGGGGAATTCGCCGGCCTCGGGATCAAGACCGAGACCCTGTTCAACATGAAGGAAGTCGACGGCGCCAACGCCAAGGTTCTTTCCGAGGAAGGCTCGGAAGTCGCCTACGACCTGCTCGTCGCCGTGCCGCCCCACAAGGGCATGGAGGTGATCGAAAAGAACGGACTGGGCCAGAACGGCTGGATCCCGACCAACCGCGACACGCTGCATATGGACGGGGAACACGGCAAGAACGTCATCGTTCTCGGCGACACCACCAACCTGCCGATCTCGAAAGCGGGCTCGACCGCGCATTTCGAGGCGGAGGCGGCGGCGGAAAACGTCGCGGCGGTGATCAAGATCGGCCGGCCGGTGCGCACTTACGACGGCAAGGTGTTCTGTTTCATCGAGGCCGGCAACAACCGCGCCACCTATGCGATGTTCAACTACCTCAACCCGCCGCAGCCGCGCGCGCCCAACACGCTGATCCATCAGTTCAAGATGGCCTATAATCGCCTTTACTGGGCCTCCGCCCGCGGCATCCTCTGAGGGAGGCGGTTATGGCAGAGCAAAAAGCGGGTCCTCCCGCCCTCGACGAAGCGCAACGCGCGCAAGTCGACGCGGCGCTGGCGGCGCTCGTCGATAATGGCGATCTCGATCGCATCGTCCATCTTGCCCGCCTGATCGGCAGCGCCCAGGATTCGATCAACGACGAGATAGTCGGCCGCCTGGCGGGCATAGTCGGCGACGGCATTGATCTGGTCGACCGGGCCAATCGCAGCGGCGTCGCCAAGGCGATGCCGGCGATCGCGGCCCTGGTGGAAAACGGCGATCTCGATCGCATCGTGGCCCTGGCGCGGCTCATAGGCAGCGCCCAGGATTCGATGAACGACGAGATGGTCGGTCGTCTGGCGGGCATAGCCAGCGACGGCATGGACCTTGTCGATCAGGCCACGCGCGCCGGCGTCGTCAAGGCCAT
>CAYRNB010000048.1:0-24149 GCA_964425315.1 uncultured Rhodoblastus sp. | reverse complement strand
CTAGAAAGTCATCCTGACGCCGCCATAAACGGAGAGCGGCTGGCCCGGCGTCGCCATTTCGGCGTTGGTAAAAGTCGCGACCGGCGTGAGGGCGTCGGTCTCGAAATAGGTCCCGTAAGTATAATAGCGGTGGTTGAGCAGGTTTTCCGCCCTTGCATAGACTTCGATCTTATCCGTGATCTTGTAGGAGCCGTTGACCCCGACGGTGAAATAGGCGGGCAGCAGCGGCTGCTGGTTGGAGGCGTCGCCGGCGTAACGCTGCGCCCCGACGAAAAGCACGTCCGCGCCGACGCGCGCCTTGGAGTTGATGTCCCAGTCGGCGCTGATATTGAAGCGGTTGCGCGGAATCATCGGGATCTGGTCGCCGGGAACGACATAGATCAGACCATTGGCGTCGGCCGAGGGGCTGTTCGAGGCGAGCGCCAGGGAGTTGAGGAAAGTGGCGTTGATATAGGCATAGCTGATCCCGAGCGTCACCTGCTTGATGCGATAGCGGATCTGCGCGTCAAGCCCTTCGCGCAATGTGTCGCCGACATTGGCGAAATAGCCGAAGCCCTGCTGATTTGGCGCGGGCAGGTTCATGATGTCGTTGATGGAAAGCGTGCGGTAGGCGCCGGCCTTCCAGTTCAGCGCGCCCCAGGCGCCAAAATCGTTCTCGCCGCGCAGGCCGGCCTCGACCGTCTGGGTCACCACCTGCTGGAGATTGGGATCGGCAACGAGGAAGCTCGCGAGAATGCAGGGCTGCTGCGGATTGGCGCAGCCGAGCTCCAGCGGCGTCGGGGCGCGGTTGGCCTCGGCGAAGGAGGCGTAGGCCTGAAGCTCCGGAGTGATCTTATAGGTCAGGCCGACGAGCGGATTGACATGGGCGTATTGATGCTCGCCGGTGATATTGCCGCCCAATTGATCGAAAAGCGAGATCGAGGCGAAATTGAACCGCGCCCCGCCGGTGAGGGTGAGCTTGTCGGAAACGTCGAAGGCGTCGAAGGCGTTGACGCCCAGATAGCGGTTGACCGTATGAACGTCCACCGGCCCGTCGGTGACCGGATTGCCGGTCGGACCGAGATAGGGTCCGCCGCTGGAAACCAGCAGGTTCGGATCGATCATGCCGATCTGCGCCGTAGCGTTGAAACTGGTCAGGCCGAAATCGTAAGACGCGCCGAAAGCGGCGTGGTTCTTGTGCCCGAAAAGGGAACCGTCGTTCGACAGCAGGAAATTGCCGCCGAGGCTGGTGGTGCGCACGCTGGTGCGGTCGATCTCGCCGAGAACGGCGTTTGGCGGGAACGGGTTGGCGAGCTGTTGGCCGTTGGTTCCATTGGCGGGCGAGTATGTGCCGTCGCCGTTCTGGTAGCAGAGCAGGCTCGGGTCGGTGGGACAGGCCTCGACATTGGTGGTGTTGCCGTCCACCGTATTCTGCAGATAGCGCCGGACATAGGCGGCGGTGGTGAGGGTCCAGCTCGGCGCGAGGTCGAATTTTCCCGTCAGGCTCGCCATGCCCATCTGATGCTCGGTCGTCTGCGGCGTCGTATAGACGCTGCTCCAGCTTTTCTGCAGCATCTGGACCGGCGTGGGGCCGGTGCCGGCGAAATTATTGTCGGCGAGGCCAAGCGCGAAATGCACCTCGTTGCCTTCGTTGCGATAGCCGAGGTCGCCGTAAAAGCGTTTGAGCGACGTGGTGTTGTTCAGGCGGAAGCCCTCGTCGTGGACGCCTTCGAGCGCGCCGTAAAAAGCGTAATGGCCGGAGGTCTCGCCATATTCCATTCCGGCCTGGATGCGGCCGTAGGAGCCGCCGGAAACGTCGAGCTTGCCGCCTTTGAAGTTGAAGCCGTTCTTCATCCTGACGTCGAGCGCGCCGCCAAGCGCGTTGAGGCCATAGGCGGGATCGTTGGAGACGAGACGCATCGAGGCGATGGCGAGGGTCGGGATCTCGTCCCAGTTCATATTGTCGCCGAAGGCCTCGTTGACGCGTATGCCGTTCTGGTAGACCGCGAGGCCCTGCGGCGTTCCGGCGATCGGCGAGGCGAGAAAGCCGTGATAGACCACATCCGGCTGGAACGTGTTGCCGGAGGTTCCCTGAATGTCGACGCCGGGCGCGGCGCGTTGAAGGACGTCGGCGACATTGGGCGAAGCGGTGCGGGCGATCGTCTTGGCGCTGATTGTGGTCTGGCTGGAGGGCGTCGAGGAAATGTAGCTCTCGCCGGCGGGGACCGCAGGGGTGGCGGGCGCGGCGGGGGCGGCGGGCGTCGAGGGCGACGCGACCTCGATATTGACGTCGGGCAGGGCGACGACCTGCGCCTGCGCGCCAGCCGTGGCGGCGGCGAGGCCGACCGACGCGGCGATCAACAGACTGGTCCGCCTCATCCCACTTCCCACCAACATTTTCGCGCGCGGCTCGCCGCAGCCAAGCATAATTAACGGGACGGCGGAGACAAGGGAAGCCGGAAGTTTCTCGGCGCGGAACGGAAAGTTTCGAAATTCTAAGTAAAAATTTAGCGAATAGCGGCGAGATCGGCCCTGAGGCGGGCGAAAACCGTCGCGAACATTTCGCTCGTCAGCACGCCGGTGTTCGTGTTGTAGCGCGAGCAATGATAGCTGTCGTAGAGCGTCAGGCCGCGCTCGGAAAAAGCATGGGCGCCGCCATGGGCGAAAGGGTGGGCGCTGGCCGCCGCCCCCAGCAGCCTGACCACGCTGTCATGGGCGACGCGGCCGAGACAAAGGATGGCGCGCAGATTGGGCATGGCGGCGACTTCCTCGGCGAGAAAGGCGCGACAGGCGGCGATCTCCTCGCCCTTCGGCTTGTTCTGCGGCGGAACGCAGCGCACGGCGTTGGAAATGCGGCAATTGCGTAATTGCAAGCCGTCGTCGGTTTTTTCGCCATAAATTCCCTGTGCGAAACCGAAGGCGACCAGGGTGGGATAGAGCATGTCGCCCGCCCAGTCGCCGGTAAAGGGGCGTCCGGTGCGATTGGCGCCGTGGAGTCCGGGGGCGAGGCCGACGATCAGCAGTTGCGCCTCGGCGGGGCCGAAGCTCGGCACCGGCGCGTTATGGCCATCAGGCAGCAGCCGGCGGTTTTCCACTCGGAAGGCGACAAGGCGCGGACACAGAGAACAATCCGCCGCCGGCTGGCCGGCGGCGGATCTCGGATTGTTTTCGATAGGGTTGGTCCCGCGTTCCGGCCTGTTCCGGGGCCGGGGCGTCACTCTTCGTCGCCGCCCTGATCAGGCGCCGCGCCAACCGGCGTGGCCGGACGGCGCTCCTGGAAGCGCTGCATGCGTTCGGTGCGGTCGGCCGGATCGCGGCCGATCTTGTTGACGAGATGGACGAGATCCACGAATTCGTCGGCCTGGCGGCGCAGTTCGTCGGCGACCATCGGCGGCTGGGTGGTGATGGTCGAAAGCACCGAGACGCGCACGCCTTTGCGCTGGACCGCCTCGACCAGCGAACGGAAATCGCCGTCGCCGGAAAACAGCACCATATGGTCGATATGGTCGGCCATTTCCATGGCGTCCACCGCCAGTTCAATGTCCATATTGCCCTTGACTTTACGGCGCCCGAGCGCGTCGACGAATTCCTTGGCCGGCTTGGTCACGACGGCGTAGCCGTTATAATCCAGCCAATCGATCAGCGGACGGATGGACGAATATTCCTGATCTTCCACCAAAGCGGTATAATAGAAGGCGCGCAGCAGCCGTCCTCTTGATTGAAATTCCTTCAAGAGTCGCTTGTAATCGATGTCGAACCCGAGCGATTTCGCCGTCGCGTACAGATTGGCGCCATCGATAAACAGCGCGATTCGTTCTGGGTCTGCCATTAGTTTTTCCGTTCTTTCGGGTTCTTCACGACCGGCGTGGCCGTCGCAACGGACGGCGAAACGATAGGGTGCCTGATTTATATCAAAACGCGCCAATTGCAAGATTAGGACTTCGTAATCTCCAGGGACGGCGCACACTGCAAAGAAGCCGCAGGGTGGCAGTTAAAGTCAGCTTTCTTCCCGCAGAAGGAAGGTCGGGAGCGGGCGAGCAATCCGCCTTCGCTCGGAATTTACGTCATGTCGTTTTGGCTGTGACGCCTATCAACACTTGGCTTTGATCAATGTTTGGCTGTGACGCCTATGAATCAAATATTAACACAAAACCGCAGTAAATTTCTTAGAATCGTTTTATGTCGAATTTGCGGTATGGTCTCGTTCACCGCAGTCCCGCATCGCATGCTTGCGCCGCAGACGTTTTTTATGTAACACAGGCGCAAATCCCGCAAGTGCGCATCAATACTGGGAGTGGGCCATATGGCGCGCGTCACCGTCGAAGACTGCATTGATAAGGTCGATAACCGTTTCGATCTGGTTTTGCTGGCGAGCCATCGGGCGCGCTTGATTTCCTCCGGCGCGCCGATCACCGTGCCGCGCGACAACGACAAGAATCCCGTCGTCGCCCTGCGCGAGATCGCCGACTCGACCATCCAGCCGGAAGACCTGAAAGAGGATTTCATCCATTCGCTGCAGAAGCATGTCGAGGTGGACGAGCCGGAGGCGGAAGCGGTGCCGGCTCTCGCCGCACCGTCGAGCGACGGCGCCGGCGACCTGCAGTTCGATCGCATGACGGAAGAAGATCTTCTGCGCGGTCTCGAAGGACTGGTGCCGCCGGCGGAAACCGACGACGATTCAGATTGACCTTCCTGGCGATCGCCGGAAAAGAGCGAGGATCGCGCCGCGGCCCTCGCTTTTTTTGTGCGCCTGACTTATTTCGTCCACGCGGGCTGGGGCGTGCTTGCCGTTCGCGTTCGCCGCGCCGATAGTAGCGGGCTCCGGCGTAGCCAAAGTTTGGAAAAGTTTGGGTTTGTAACGGCATGATGCGGCAATACGAACTCGTCGATCGCGTTCGCAAATATAATCCGCAGACCGACGAAGACCTGCTCAATCGCGCCTATGTTTACGCGATGCGCGCGCATGGCGTGCAGAAGCGCGCCTCCGGCGACCCTTATTTCAGCCATCCCCTGGAAGTCGCGGCCATTCTGACGGAGCTGCATCTCGACGACGCGACGATCGTCGCCGCCGTGCTCCATGACGTCATCGAGGATACGAGCGCCACCAGGGCGGAGATCGATTCGCTGTTCGGTCCGGAGATCGGCCGGCTGGTCGATGGCCTGACCAAGCTGAAAAAACTCGACCTCGTGTCGAAGCGCGCGGCGCAGGCGGAGAATTTCCGTAAGCTCCTGCTGGCGATCGCGGAGGACGTGCGCGTGTTGCTGGTCAAGCTCGCCGACCGGCTGCACAATATGCGCACGCTCCATTACGTCTCGCCTGAAAAGCGCGCCCGCATCGCCCAGGAGACGCTCGACATCTACGCGCCGCTCGCCGGACGCATGGGCATGCAGAACCTGCGCTCGGAGCTGGAAAATCTCTCGTTCAAATATCTGATGCCGGCCGCCTTCGCCATGATCTCGACGCGGCTCGAAGACTTGCGCGACGAGAACAAGGAGCTGATCGGGACGATCGAAAAGGAGCTGAGCGAGGAACTCGCGCGGCGCGGCATCGAGGCCGACGTGCGCGGACGCCAGAAACAGCCTTATTCGGTGTGGAGCAAGATGGAGCGCAAATCCGTCGCCTTCGAGCAGCTTTCCGACATTTTCGGCTTTCGCGTCGTGGTCGACGATGTGGACGAATGTTATCGGGTCATCGGCGTGGTGCACACCAAATGGCCGATGGTGCCGGGGCGGTTCAAGGATTACATCTCGACGCCAAAGCAGAACGACTATCGCTCAATCCACACCACCGTGGTCGGGCCAGGCCATCAGCGCGTCGAACTGCAGGTGCGCACCAAGGAAATGCACGACATCGCCCGTTACGGCATCGCCGCCCATACGCTGTATAAGGACCGGCCGGACGCCTCCGCCTTGGCGCTGTCGCACGAGAGCAACGCCTATCAATGGCTGAAGCGCACCATCGACCTTCTCGCCGACGGCGACAGTCCCGAGGAATTCCTCGAACATACGCGCCTGGAGCTGTTCCACGACCAGGTGTTCTGCTTCACTCCCAAGGGGCGGCTGATCGCCTTGCCGCGCGGGGCGACGGCGATCGATTTCGCCTATGCCGTCCATACAAGCGTCGGCAATTCGGCGGTGGGGGTGAAAATCAACGGCCGCCTCGCGCCGCTGCTTTCTCCGCTCGCCAATGGCGACGAGGTGGACATCGTGCGCGCGGAGGGGCAGACGCCGCCGGCGGCCTGGGAATCGATCGCGGTGACCGGCAAGGCGCGCTCGGCCATCCGCCGCGCCACCCGCGACGCGGTGCGGGCGCAATATGCCGGGCTCGGCCGCCAGATCGTGCTGCGCGCCTTCGAACGCGCCGGCAAGAAATTTTCCGAGGAGAAATTGCGCCTGGCGCTGCCGCGCCTCGCCAGCGCCAATGTCGAGGACACGCTGGCCGCGGTCGGGCGCGGCGAAATGTTTTCAGGCGATGTGGTCAAGGCGGTCTATCCCGACTTTTCCGAAGAGCGCAAGGCGAAGCCGCTCAAACGCGCCGAACCCGGCTGGTTCCGTTTGCCCAAGGCCTTGCGCTTCCAGTTCCGCTCGCCCGGCGCGGGGAAGGGCGGGCGCGCCTTGCCGATTCGCGGTCTGGGCGGCGACCTGCCGGTGACTTTCGCGCCCTGCGGCGCCGTGCCCGGCGACCGCATCGTCGGCATTTTGACGCCGGGCGAGGGGGTGACGGTCTATCCCATCCAATCGCCGGCGCTCGCCGCCTTCGACGACCAGCCGGAGCGCTGGCTCGACGTGCGCTGGGACGTGGACGGCGCGCAGGAGCTTTTTCCGGCGAGAATTATGATCACAGCGATCAACGAGCCGGGCAGCCTCGGCGCGGTCGCGAGCCTCGTCGGCGAACAGGGCGCCAATATAGAGGACATCAAATTCGCCAAGAAATCGCGGGACTTTCGCGAATTGGTCATGGAAATCAAAGTCTATGATCTGAAACACTTGAACGCCATCATCTCCGGCCTGCGCGCCTTGCCCATCGTCCACAAGGTCGAGCGGGTGATCGGCGCCGACGGGGCGCACGCGAAGGCTGGCTGAGAAAAAGGCTCATTTATGAATTCCTGGCGGAAAATCCGGCTCGGCGTGAATGTGGATCACGTCGCCACTTTGCGTAACGCGCGCGGCGGCGAGGAGCCCGATCCCTCTCGCGCGGCGAAAATGGCGCTCGCCGCCGGCGCCGATGGAATCACCGCGCATTTGCGCGAGGATCGCCGCCATATTCTCGACGACGACATGCGGCGGCTGCGCGCCCTGCCGGCGCCGCTCAATTTCGAAATGGCGGCGACCGAGCAGATGCTCGACATCGCGCTCAAAATCATGCCGCACGCCTGCTGCCTGGTGCCGGAAAAGCGCACCGAGCGCACCACAGAAGGCGGCCTCGACGTCATCGGGGGACAAAAGCATCTTTTCCCCTTCGTGGACGAGCTTTCGCGCGCCGGAATTCGGGTTTCCCTGTTCATCGAACCGTCTTTCGAGGCTCTGGCCGCGGCGAAGGCGATTCGCGCGCCGGTGGTCGAGCTGCACACCGGCGCCTGGCGCCACGCCGTCGAAACCGGCGAGGGCGAGAGGGCGGAGGCGGAATTCGAAAGGCTGCGGCTGGGCGCGGCGGAGGCGGCGCGGCTCGGCCTCGAATGCCATGCCGGCCACGGGCTCGATTACGTCATGGCGCGGCGCATCGCCGGCGTCGAGCAGATCGTCGAACTCAACATCGGCCATTTTCTCATCGGCGAGGCGATTTTCGATGGTCTCGACGCGGTGATCCGCAAAATGCGCGCCGCCATGGAGGAGGGACGCAGGGCCGGGGAGGCGGCGGCGTGATCATCGGTCTCGGCCTCGATCTGTGCGACATCCGCCGCATCGAGAAAACGCTCGAAAAATATGGCGAGCGCTTCACCTGGCGCTGCTTCACCGAAATCGAGCGCGCCAAGGCGGATCGCCGCAAGGCCCGCGCGGCGACCTACGCCAAGCGCTTCGCCGCCAAGGAGGCCTGCGCCAAGGCGCTCGGCACGGGGCTGGGGCGGGGCGTGAACTGGCGCGACATGGGCGTGGTCAACGATTCCTTTGGCCGTCCCACCCTGCATTTGACCGGCGGCGCGGCGGCGCGGCTCGCGGCCCTGATCCCGCCGGGCTTCGAGGCCCATATCCATGTCACCCTGACCGACGAATATCCGCTCGCCCAGGCGCAGGTGATGATCGAGGCGCGGCGGAAAAATGGTTTTTTGCCGTGAAATCGCCGGGATAGTGGGGTGAAGGGTTGCGCTCCGGCGCGAAAACGCCGACAAGGGCCCGCGAAATTCCATGGATGCAGGATGAACGACAGGATGACTGACACCTCGCGGGGCGCCGCGAAAAAAACCCATCAGGGCGGATGGGGCGAGACCATATCGGTGATCGTTCAGGCCCTGCTCATCGCCCTGGTTGTGCGGACCTTTCTGTTCCAGCCTTTCAACATTCCCTCGGGATCGATGATTCCGACGCTCGACATCGGCGATTATCTTTTCGTCTCCAAATATTCCTACGGCTATTCGCGCTATTCCTTTCCCTTCGGCCTGGATCTGTTCAAGGGGCGCATCTTCGCCTCGCCGCCCAAGCGCGGCGACGTCGTGGTGTTCAAGCTGCCGCGCGACGACACCACCGATTACATCAAGCGGGTGATCGGCCTGCCGGGCGACAAGATCGAAATGAAGAACGGCCGGCTCTTTATCAACGACAAGGAAGTTCCGCGCACGCCGATCAAGGATGTCGACGCCGAAAACCTTTACGGCCGTTACGGCCCGGTCCCGACCTATATCGAGACCCTGCCGAACGGGGTGAAACATACGATCATCGAGGTCCAGGGCGATAATGGCTTCAATGACAACGCCGGGCCCTTCATCGTGCCGCCCGGCCATTATTTCATGATGGGCGACAACCGCGACAATTCCACGGATTCGCGCGTGCCGGAGGATCAGGGCGGCGTCGGCTACGTGCCCTTCCAGAATATCGAGGGCAAGGCGCAGATCATCTTCTTCTCGGTCCGCGGCGGCGCCCAGGCCTGGGAATTCTGGCGCTGGCCGTGGGATTTGCGCCTCCACCGCTTTTTCCATCTGATCCGATGAACGGCGACGCCGCGCCCGAAGCCGACGGGGACGATCTCGCCGTCCTGCAGGCGCGGCTCGGCCATCGCTTTGCCGATCCGGCGCTGCTGGAGCGGGCCTTGACCCACATCAGCGCTCTGCCGGCGTCTCAGGCGCAAAGGCGGGTCGATTGCTACCAGAGGCTGGAATTCCTCGGCGACCGCGTTTTGGGGCTGGCCGTTTCCGCCATGCTCTATGAAAACTTCCCCGAGGCCGATGAGGGCGAATTGTCGCGCCGCCTCGCCGACCTGGTGCGCAAGGAGACCTGCGCCGATGTGGCGCGCTCCTGGGGCGCCGGGGCGTTCCTGCGGCTCGGCGAGGGCGAGGCGCAGACCGGAGGGGCGGAGAAATCGGCCATTCTCGGCGACGTCTGCGAATCCGTGCTCGGGGCCATTTTTCTCGACGGCGGCTATGAGGCGGCGGCGGCGGCGGCGCTCCGGTTCTTTTCGGAAAAAATGCTCAAGCCCGGCCGGCCCTTGCGCGATCCCAAGACCGCCTTGCAGGAATGGGCTCAGGCGCGCGGCCTGCCGCCGCCGGTCTATCGCCAGTCGAGCCGCTCCGGCCCCGACCACGCGCCCGTTTTCGTCATGGAGGTGAGGGTCGCCGGTTTTGAACCGGCCGTGGCCGAAGGCGGGTCGAAGCGCTTCGCCGAACAGGCCAGCGCCGATAAATTCCTGCGCCGCGAGGGCGTGCTGGAGGATGGCGCGTGAGCGGCGAGACGCCCGCCCAAACCCGCTGCGGGTTCGTCGCCCTGATCGGCGCGCCCAACGCCGGCAAATCGACGCTTTTGAACCAGCTGGTCGGAGCCAAAATCTCCATCGTCTCGCGCAAGGCGCAGACGACGCGCGCCGTTGTCCGCGGCATCGCGCTCGAGGGCGAGGCGCAGATCGTTTTTGTGGATACGCCCGGCATATTCGCGCCGAAGCGGCGGCTCGACCGCGCCATGGTGGCTTCCGCATGGGGCGGGGCGGGGGACGCCGACGCCGTCTGCCTGCTGGTGGATTCCCGCAAAGGCGTGGACGAGGAGGTCGAGGCGATCCTTGGCAGGCTCAAGGAATTGCGCGCGCGGAAAATTCTCGTCCTCAACAAGATCGACGCGATTGCGCGCGAAAAGCTTCTGGCGCTCGCGGCCGATCTCAACGGACGGGAAGAATTCGCCGAGACCTTCATGATCTCCGCCTTGAACGGCGACGGCGTGGACAGTTTCCGGCGCAAGCTCGCCGGCCTCATGCCGGAAGGGCCGTGGCTCTATCCGGAAGACCAGATTTCCGAGGCGCCCCTGCGCTCGCTTGCCGCCGAAATCACCCGCGAAAAGGTGTTCGAGCGACTGCACGACGAACTGCCCTATCAATCGACAGTTGAAACCGAATCGTGGAAGGACCTGGCCGACGGCTCTGCGCGGGTGGAGCAGACGATCTACGTCATGCGCGAAGGCCAGAAGAAAATCGTCATCGGCGAGGGCGGCCGCACGATCAAAGCCATCGGCCAGGCGGCGCGCAAGGAGATCCAGGAGGCGGCGGAGCAGCGAATCCATCTGTTCCTCTTCGTCAAAGTGCGCGAGAATTGGGGCGACGATCCCGCCCGCTATCGTGAAATGGGGCTGGAGTTTCCCAAGAGCTGAAAGGCCGGCCCTTAAATGGAATGGTCCGATCGCGGCCTCATCCTCGGCGCCAAAAAGCACGGCGAGACCAGCGTCATTCTTGAGTTGATGACCCGCGGCCACGGCCGCCATCTCGGGGTCGTGCGGGGCGGGCGCAGCCGCGCCATGCAGCCGGCGTTGCAGCCGGGCAATGAGGTTTTCGCGGTCTGGCGGGCGCGGCTCGAAGACCATATCGGCCATTACGCCGTCGAGCCGGCGATTCTTCGCACGTCCGACCTGCTGGACAGCGCCCAGGCGCTGCACGGCGTTCATTTCCTCGCCGCTTTGCTGCGGCTCCTGCCCGAGCGCGATCCGCACGAAAAGCTGTTCGACGCCGCGCAGGCGATTGCGGCGCGGATGACGACCCCCGAGGCGCCGGCCCTGTTCGTCCATTTCGAACTGGAGCTATTGGCGGAGCTTGGCTTCGGCCTCGATCTGGGAAGCTGCGCCGCGACGGGGACGCGGGAAGGCCTTCTCTATGTCTCGCCGAAAAGCGGCCGGGCGGTAAGCCGCGAAGCCGGCGCGCCCTGGGCGGAAAAACTTCTGCCGCTGCCGGCTTTCTTGCGCGATGAATCGCCGGGAGCGCCTGCCTCGGTCGAGGACGTCCGCGCCGGATTCCGCCTGACCGAATATTTTCTCATCCGCGACGTTTATTTGCCGCGCGGCCAGAAGGCGCCGGATTCGCGGGCGGCCTTCATTGGCGGGGTCAAATAAAACAGCGCCGAAGCGCCGTTCAAACGACCGTCAATCCTGCGCCCTCACCGGCACACGCGTCGCATTTCCTTGCGGGTCACGCCATAGCCCTCGTCGACATCCATTTCGCGCGTCTCGCATCGCCGGCCCGGGTTCGTCAGCGTCGCTGGCGCCTTCGCCTGGATTATCTGCGATTCGGGCGCCGCGCCTTCGCCCATCGCCTTGCCGCGCTGCAACGGAAAAGCAAATCCAAAGGCCGCGATCGCCAAAAGCAAGAGAACGAGAAGGGATATCCGTTTCTTTGACGATTTCATGACGAGCTCGATTGCAATTCGCTACGAATAGGCGGCCCGCGCCGACGCAGCGTCGCGTCGCGCAAAAATATTAGGCCGTCAAGGACTTAGCTCTTTCCGGACATTTTCTTGGTAGTGGGGGGATCAAGGAAAAACGGCCGCTTATTTAACCCCGGCCGCGGAGACTGACTAGTGCGAAAACGCAACAATTTGATGTGATCGTAACGAGGGTACAAAAAGGGAACTTGAACCGCGCCGCGCACTATCTTATGCCTCGTCCATGGCAAAGCCGCAATCGCCGCCTCCGGGCGAGAACAATCAGCCGGTAAACCTGCGGGACGCGCTCGAGGAGCGCTATCTCGCCTATGCGCTTTCGACCATTATGGGCCGGGCGCTGCCGGACGCGCGCGACGGGCTCAAACCCGTGCACCGGCGCATCCTCTATGGCATGCATATTCTGCGGCTCGATCCCGGCACGCCCTTCAAGAAATGCGCGAAAATCGTCGGCGACGTCATGGGCTCCTTCCATCCCCATGGCGACCAGGCGATCTACGACGCGCTTGTCCGCCTCGCCCAGGATTTTTCCTCGCGCTATCCGCTGGTCGACGGGCAGGGCAATTTCGGCAATATCGACGGCGACGGCGCCGCCGCCTATCGCTATACCGAAGCGCGCATGACCGACGTCGCCCGCGCTTTGCTCGAAGGCATTGACGAAGACGCCATCGATTTTCGCGAAAACTATTCCGGCGACCAGAAGGAGCCGGTCGTCCTCCCCGCCGCCTTCCCCAACCTGCTCGCCAACGGCAGCCAGGGCATTGCCGTCGGCATGGCGACTTCGATCCCGCCACATAACGTTGCCGAACTCTGCGACGCCGCGCTTTACCTCATCGCCAATCCCAAGGCGGGGGCGGAACAGCTCGCCCATTTCGTTCCCGGCCCGGATTTCCCCACCGGCGGTGTGATCGTCGATTCGCCCGAATCCATCGTCGAAAGCTATCGCAGCGGCCGCGGCTCCTTCCGCATCCGCGCCCGCTGGCTCAAGGAGGAGGGGACGCGGGGGCAGTGGATCGCCGTCGTCACCGAGATTCCCTATGGCGTGCAGAAATCGCGGCTGATCGAAAAGCTGGCGGAACTGGTCAACGAGCGCAAATTGCCGCTGCTCGCCGACGTGCGTGACGAATCGGCGGAGGACGTGCGGATCGTCCTCGAACCTCGCGCGCGAAATGTCGATCCGGGCGTCATGATGGAAAGCCTGTTCCGCATGACGGAGCTAGAAGCGCGCTTCGGCTTGAACATGAACGTCCTGGTCGATGGCGTGACGCCGCGCGTCCTGTCGCTGCCGGAAGTCCTGCGCCAATGGCTCGACCATCGCCGCACCGTGCTACTGCGCCGCACACGTTTCCGGCTCGCCGAAATCGAGCGCCGGCTGGAAGTCCTCGCCGGCATGATCATCGCCTTCCTCAACCTCGACGAGGTGATCCGCATCATCCGCGAGGAGGAGGAGCCGAAGGAAAGGCTGATGACGCGCTTCGGCCTCAATTCCAATCAGGCCAATTACGTTCTCGACACCCGCCTGCGCTCGCTGCGCCGGCTGGAAGAGATGGAATTGCGCACCGAGCACGAGGAACTGACGAAGGAAAAGGCCGATCTCGAAGAACTGCTCGGCGACGAGCGCCGGCAATGGAAGACGATCACCTGGGAAATCCGCGAGATCAAGAAGAAATGGGGGCCGCAGACGCCGCTCGGCAAAAGGCGCACCACTTTTGCGGCCCCACCGGCGGCGGCGGAGAATTTCGATCTCAACGAAGTTTTGGTCGAACGCGAGCCGATCACCGTCGTGGTCTCGCAAAAGGGCTGGATCCGCGCGCTGAAGGGGCAGGTTTCGGACCTCTCCAACCTGCAGTTCAAAGGCAATGACAGCCTGCAGGTCGCCTTTTTCGCCGAGACCACCTCCAAGATCCTGGTTTTTTCCACTAGCGGCAAGATTTTCACCCTCGACGCCGCCAAACTGCCGGGCGGGCGCGGCGCCGGCGAGCCGATCCGGCTGCTCGCCGATATCGACGACGGCGAGGACGTGGCCGCGGTTTTCGAGCACAAGCCGGGCGTCAAGATGATCGTGGCGTCGACGGACGGGCGCGGCTTCGTCGTCAGCCAGGACGATATGGTCGCCACCACGAAGAAGGGCAAAATCCTGATGAATGTGGACGCGCCGGCCAAGGCGCGCTTCATCGTGCCGGTCGAGGGCGACCATGTCGCGGCGATCGGCGAAAACCGCAAGCTCCTGGTTTTCCCGGTGGCGGACATCCCGGAAATGACCCGCGGCAAGGGGGTCAGGCTGCAGAAATACCGCGACGGCGGCCTGTCGGACATCAAGACTTTTGCGCTTGCCGAGGGCTTAAGCTGGACCGATCCGGCCGGCCGCGTGTTCAATGTCGCCGAGGAAAGCTTAAGCGACTGGAAGGGCAAGCGCGCCGACGCCGGGCGCCTGCCGCCCAAGGGTTTCCCCAAGGCGAACAAATTTAATTAACGAGGCAAAAGCCGCGCGGGGCGATTGGGCTATAGTGCGCGCTTGATGCTGATTCGGGCCTGAAACGGGAAGGATATCAATGTGAAAGCAAAAGTGTCCGCCTTTGTCGCGCTGCTTTTCCTGGCCCAACCGGCCGCCGCCTCCAACATCATCGGAAATAGCGCTTTGTCGCTGGCGGCTCTGGTCGGCCTGCATTCGCCCCATCTCGGCGGCGGGGAAAAGAGGTTGCTGCGTCTTTATCTCGACAGCCGCGCGCCCCGGACAAAAGCGAAGAAATTTGTCGTCGCCGCCGATGAAGTGACTTGCCGCATCAGCAACGTCGATATCACCGCCCATTCCTGCAATCTGACTTTCCGCGGCCGCCGGGTCGCGATCCGGGGCCGCAGGGCGCACGAGCTTTACGCCACTCTTGTCGAAAACGGCATTCCCGGCGACGGCGGCGCCGGCTCGCTTTACGAATCCCTGCGCGGGCTCGTCTGCACGATCGACCCGGCGGCGGTCGCATCGCGGGGCGGCGGCGGCGTCTCCTGCGACTTCACCACGGCGCACTGAGGCTCATTCCGGCCGCAAAAGCACGTGCTTCTTCTTGCCGACCGAGAGTTTGGCCACGCCGTCCGCGCCGAAATCGGCCGCTTTCAAGACATAGCGCTCGTCGGTCAGGGGCGCGTCATTGAGTTTCAGGCCGCCGCCCTTGATCTGGCGGCGCGCCTCGCCGGTCGAAGTCGTGAGGCCCGCCTTGACGAAGGCGGTCAGAACGCCGAGGCCCGCCGCAACCTCGGAAGAGGGGACCGAGACGGTCGGCAGGTCCTGGGCCAAGACCCCTTCCTCGAAGGTTTTTCGCGCCGTTTCGGCGGCGGCCTCGGCGGCGTCGCGACCATGGAGCAGGGCGGTCGCCTCGGTAGCGAGCACCTTCTTCGCCTCGTTGATCTCCGAACCGTGCAAATCCGCGAGGATGGCGATCTCGTCGAGGGGCACGGTGGTGAAGAGTTTTAAGAACCGCGCCACGTCGGCGTCTTCGGTGTTCCGCCAATATTGCCAGTAATCGTAAACGGGCAGCATGTCGGCGTTGAGCCAGACGGCGCCGGCGGCGGTCTTGCCCATTTTGGCCCCGGAGGCGGTGGTCAGCAGCGGCGAGGTGAGGGCGTAAAGCTGCGGCGTTCCCATGCGCCGGCCGAGATCGAGGCCGGTGACGATATTGCCCCATTGGTCCGAGCCGCCCATCTGCAGGATGCAGTTATGGCGCTTATGGAGTTCAACGAAATCATAAGCTTGTAGGCACATGTAATTGAATTCTATGAAAGAAAGCTCATGTTCGCGTTCGAGACGCAGCTTGACCGAATCCATCGCCATCATGCGGTTGACGGAAAAATGCCGGCCGACGTCGCGCAGGAAATCGATGTAATTGAGTTTTGTCAGCCATTCCTCGTTGTCGCTCATCAGCGCGTCGGTTTTGCCGGGGCCGAAGCGCAAAAATTTCTGAAAAACCTTCTTGATCGAGTCCTTATTGGCTTCGATCTGTTCGACCGACAGCATTTTGCGGCTTTCGTCCTTGCCGGAAGGATCGCCGACCCGCGTCGTGCCGCCGCCCATGAGGGTGATCGGCTTGCCGCCGGTCTGCTGCAGCCAGTGCAGCATCATGATCGGCAGCAGCGAGCCGACATGGAGCGAGGGGGCGGTGCAGTCGAAGCCGATATAGGCGACGAGATCGCCGGACAAAGCCTTTTCGTCCAGCCCGGCCAAGTCGGAACATTGATGGATGAAGCCGCGCTCGGTCAGAACGCGCAGAAAATCGGATTTGGGCTGGAAGTCGGTCATGGGGTCCTCGGCTTTCGCGAGGTTTAGATTTTTGGGGCGTTGCGCGCAAGGCGCTGTCGCGCGCTCGATTTAGACAGGCTTACGGAAATTGGGCGCCTTGAGCGCGGCCGCGGGTCGCGGCTTCCGGGAGGTTTGAATGGGCGGCGGGAGTCGATCCCCGTTCTTGGCGCTTATCCTCCAGGCTTTCGGGGCGGCGAAGGGGGTTTGGGCCGCGAACGCCGTCAAGCTGCGGCCCGGGCCGCCTGTCGTGAAAGACGTAGACGCCTTTCCGCGAACCGAAGCGGGCGCGCCGGCCGTATCATCACGTCGGAATGCGGCGTATCCGGCCGCGCGGAAGGTCGTCCGTGCGGCTTTCATCTTCTGATGCGGCCAATTTTGCTTCGACGTGATGCGGCGGGAATCGAGTCCGGGCTGTCACTTGCTTGACGGCCTCGTGAGCTGTCGGGGCGTTCACTTGCCATTGTTCGCTCGCCTCGACCTCATCCTCGGTCCAACTCGCCTTTACTACCCAGATCGGCACGGTTCGCTCCCTCCCTACTGACGACTCCCGGGGCTGGCTCAAGGGCCATGTGTGTCATCCGCACAGGCGAGGCGGCTTCGACGAACATCGATCGCGCGGACGAGGCCAACGTAAAATAAGGTTGGGGCGCGGCTCTGTTAACCCTTGCTGATGACGATCCCGAGCGCGACGAGGACGCCGGCAGCAAGGGCGACCAGGCTGTAGCGCCGAGGTTCCCGTTCGGCCCGCGGGAGCAGGTGGGTCGCGCCGACATAGACCAGCGCGCCGGCCGAAAACGCCAGCAAGAGACCGAGCATTGGCGGATCGATCCGGCTGACGAACGGATAGGACACGAGTGTGCCGAGCGGGGTTGTCAGCGCCGCGGCCGCAAAGGCGAGCAATAAGGATTGACGCCCCGAGAACCCGCTGCGGGCAAGCAGCGTGTAAGTGACAACGCCCTCGGGAAATTCATGAAGAACCATGCCCAGCGCAACCAACGCGCCGGTGAACGCGCTGACGCTGAAGCTGATCGAATATATTGCTCCGTCGAGAAACGAGTGGAAGCCGATCCCAATGAGAGGAACCAGCCCGAGCGCATAGTCGGACGTCTCGGGCTTATCGCAGACATAGGCGGTCAGGAACCGGTTGAAGACGAGCATAAGCAGATAGCCCGCGAACAAGAACATTGGCGCCCGCGGGTTCAGGATGAAGGACGTCGGAATGATGTGCAGAAACGAAACTGCGATCAGCACGCCGGCCGCAAAGCAGATGAAATACGTGATATTTCGACGCGCCCAAGCCTCGAAACGTCGGATCGCGACGATCCCGCTCGTCGTCACGGCGCCAGCGGCGAGACTGGCGGCGAACGCCGGCCAGAAATTCTGTTGCACGACATTGCTCCACTGCCAAAGCTCGCCGCCACGGGCCGGCGCGCCCCTTCATGCCTCTTTGCCGATCGCCGACGCCAACAACAGATAAACAACGATGCTGAGCGCTATCCCGGCTATGAACCAGGCCGGCCGGCGATAGCGGTTCGCCATCGGCGCCAACTCATGAATCGAGATAACGATCATGGCGCCAGCGGCGAAGGCTATGAAGTAGGCGTTCAGAGCGCGGTCCGCAGCCGCGGCCATGAGTCCCAGCGCCGCCCCGAGCGGCTCGGCCAGCGCCGACAAAAAGGCCGCCTGCAACAGAAAGCGGCGGCTGCGCAATGTCATGGCGGGGATCGCCATCGCCAGTTCCTCGGGCAGATTGTGCAGGGCGATGGCAAGCGCGACCAGCAGTCCGACCGAGGGCGAGGCCAGGTAAGCGTTAGCCATCGCGAACCCCTCCGGCACATCGTGAAGGATAAGCCCCCCGACGACCAGATAGACCGACCTGACGAGCCGCGTATCCGGCAGCCCGTGCTCCTTGACGAGGTGGGTGTGCGGCAGCAGGAAATTGGCGAGCAGGAGCAGCAGCGCGCCGAACCCGACCGTCAGCCCCGTGGCCGCCGTCCCGATTGTCTTGTGGGACTCAGGGATTAGCTCGAAGGCGGAAACCAGGATCATGATTCCGGTCGAGAAGCCGATCCCGGCCGCTATAGCCTTTGTGTTCTCCGAAACCGCCGAAGCAAGCAACACACCGGCGGCCGTTGTGACAACAGACAGCAGCGACAGCAGCAGTATCGCGACAACCGCCGGCGAAAACGGCCTTATGGCAATCTTTCCGCCGCCGCGTCGTCGCCCGGCGTCGCGCCGAAACCCGCGGTCTGTGACAATCGGTGCGGCTAATCCTGGCTGACAAACGTCAGGTACATCAGCGTCAGATAGACGGCAGGGATGACGATGAGCACGGCAAGCTCCAGAATCAGCGGCGCCGAGCACCCGACATAAAACATCTCATAGCCGATATAGAGCTCGCCCAAAATGACAATCGCGATGCCAATAAACCAGGGGAGCAAGCGGTTTCTGCGCAGAGCCTGATTCATGATCTGCTTCCCATCGAAAATCGATTTTAAGAATAGCATCCATAGCCCGGACGGCCATTGAGCAATGTCAAGCCGGGCGATCAATGCGAGGCCGGCTGCGGCCAGAGGTCGCCGCTATCCGGACGAGTCTGCTAACATTTTGATCAGAATAAATGTTTCGTTGGCGCCCGCAGTGGCTATCTAATCTCCGGCGTAGATGAGAGCGACGTGTATTGAATCACGAAATTGTGTTCAATTACTGCGACATATACCGTTTGTGCGGCTGTGTCGGCCTGCGGCCGCCTAAGCCACGCGGGGATCGCCCGCTCCCGCCTCACTCTCCGATAATCTTCACCAAAACCCTTTTCCGCCGTCCTCCGTCAAACTCCCCGTAAAAAATCTGCTCCCAGGGGCCGAAGTCGAGTTTTCCGTTGGTGATCGCCACAACCACTTCGCGGCCCATGACCTGTCGCTTCATATGGGCGTCGGCGTTGTCCTCGCCGGTGCGGTTGTGCGAGTAGAACGAGACCGGCTCGTGCGGCGCGAGCTTTTCCAGCCAGACGTCGTAATCGTGGTGCAGCCCGCTTTCGTCGTCGTTGATGAAGACCGACGCCGTGATGTGCATGGCGTTGACGAGGACAAGACCCTCGCGCACGCCGCTTTCCCTCAAAGCCGCCGTGACCTGGGGCGTAATGTTGATGAAGGCGCGCCGTCCCGGCGTTTCGAACCACAATTCCTTGCGATAGGACTTCATATTCGTTCCTTTCCGCCTTCGTCCGCCGTCGGCGCGGCGCGCCGCCATCATACGAATTTGGTCCGAGAGATCGAGGGGCGGGGTTCTCATGTTTCGTTAAGTTTTGGGGTGTGGAATTGTCTCATGCCCACAAGGTTTTACCAGAACATACCCGCTTTCGAGCCGGCCGGCGCGTCCGGCAAGAAAATCCGCGTGCATGCGCTCGACGGCATTCGCGGCTGGGCGGCGCTGAGCGTCGTCTGCTATCACCTGTTCTGGGAGACCTTTGGGGTCATCTCGCCGGGCTACCGCAATCCCTTCACCGCCTCCTTTCTCGACGGCCAATTGGCGGTTTCGATCTTCTTCGTCCTTTCGGGCGCGGCGCTGAGCATCCCCTATTTCTCCAAAAAGGGCGTCCGGTCCGTCGTGGAACTGGCGATCAAGCGCTATCCGCGCCTGGTCATTCCCATTTTCTTTCTGGCGGTCATCGTCACCGCCATCCTGGTTCTCGGCCTCAATTACAATGTCCGGGCCGGCGCCCTGGTCCTGCGGCCCGGATGGATGGGGGATTGGCTGACGACGCCGGCGAGCCTCTGGCGCCTGCTGCGCTTTTCGCTTTTCGACGTTTTCGTTCGGCCCGACGGCAAGGAGTCGCTCGATCCGCTGCTGTGGACCATGACCCTTGAACTCGCCGGCTCTTTCATCGTCTTCCAACTGCTGATTCTGCTGACCGGACGCAGGCTCGGCTGGTTCATGGTCGCGGGATTGTTCGTTCTGTCCATGCTGGGCATGGCGCTGACGCCGGTTTACGGAATGGTCGGCTGCTTTCTTACCGGCATGATCCTGGCGAAACTGCATCAATCCGGCTTCTTCGAAATCTTCCACGCCGACAAAATCCTGCGGCGGGGCGCCCTGGCGGCGCTCATCCTGCTCTTGGCGGTGGACGGCGTTCTGCAGTCCTACCATCTCTGCCTTTGGCGGAGCCCGTTCGTTTCGACGGGACTAGTTTTCGCCATTTTCGCTTCCAGCGACGCTTACGCGTTCATGGAGGCGCCGCTGTCGCAGTTTCTCGGGAAGATTTCCTTTCCCTTGTTTCTGGTGCAATTCCCGGTGATCGTCTCCTTCACCTCCTATCTGATCATTCTCGCCGCGCAGCATGGCGGCTTGCACGAGGCGTCCGGGGCGATCGCCGCCTCGAGTCTCGCGGTCGCGATCCTTGCGGCGGTCGTGTTCGAGCCGGTCGAAGGGCTGACAAAAGCCTCCTGCAAATGGGTGCTGGGCTCCGCCATCAAGCTCGGCGCGAGCCTCGGCCTCGGGGAGGGCGCGGGCGACGCCGGCAAGGAGCGCGAAACGGTCAAAGGCCCGTCGGCGGCGTGACGCTGCGGTAAACCGCCCGGATTTAACGGCCTTCAGCCCTGCGCTTTGCTTGCGGTCCGCAGAGCGGGTTTAGGCCGGAAATTCCTCGTCGTGCGCGCAAAAAACGGTTGACGGGGCCGACTCGCGCCCCTATGTTCCGCGCCACTTTGGAGACAGGCCGTAGACAGGCATGTTTCGGGCGCCATGCCGGAAACCCAGGCGGTCTAAACGCTGTCGACCAGCACTGCGACTGAAAAGTCATCGGCCTCGCATAGGGCCTACATCAACACGAATGGCGCTTCGCCATTCCTCTGTCTGGCAAGCGCCGGAAGCCTTTTGGGCTGAAGGCGCTCGTTTGTTTCGCCATAAGCCTTTCGGCTTGCGGGCGGAGCAGGGCGGGGCGGGAAACCGTTTCGCTTTCACCGTTTCACCATTCGCTTCGGAAGGGCGAAGATGCCGACTATTTCCCAGTTGATCCGCAAGCCGCGGCAACCGAAGACCTATCGCGAAAAGGCCCGCCACCTGCAGGCAAGCCCGCAAAAACGCGGCGTCTGCACCCGCGTCTATACGACGACGCCGAAGAAGCCGAACTCGGCTCTGCGCAAGGTCGCGAAGGTTCGCCTGACCAACGGCTTCGAGGTCATCGGCTACATTCCGGGCGAAGGCCACAATCTGCAGGAGCACTCGGTGGTGATGATCCGCGGCGGCCGCGTCAAGGACTTGCCCGGCGTGCGCTATCACATCCTGCGCGGCGTGCTCGACACCCAGGGCGTCAAGGACCGCAAGCAGCGCCGTTCGAAATACGGCGCCAAGCGGCCCAAGTAAGCCGCGCCAGCCGAGATATTTGAGGAGCGAACATGTCGCGTCGTCATTCCGCCGAAAAGCGCGAAGTCATCCCGGACGCCAAATATGGCGATACGGTCCTGGCCAAATTCATGAATTCGATCATGCACGACGGCAAGAAGTCGGTGGCCGAGGCCATTGTTTATGGCGCTTTCGACGCCATCGAGGCCAAGGCCAAGACCGATCCGCTGGCCGTGTTCAAACAGGCGCTCGAAAATGTCGCGCCCGCGATCGAGGTCCGTTCCCGCCGCGTCGGCGGCGCCACCTATCAGGTTCCTGTCGAAGTGCGCACCGAGCGCCGCCAGGCGCTCGCCATCCGCTGGATCATCTCGGCCGCGCGCGGCCGCAACGACAAGACCATGGTCGATCGGCTCTCGGGCGAGCTGCTCGACGCCTCCAACAACCGAGGCAGCGCCGTCAAGAAGCGCGAAGACACCCACCGCATGGCGGAAGCCAACCGCGCTTTCTCGCATTATCGCTGGTAAGGAACTTCCCATGCCGCGCTCTCATCCGATCGAGGATTATCGTAACTTCGGCATCATGGCCCACATCGACGCCGGCAAGACGACGACGACCGAACGCATCCTTTATTATTCCGGCAAGTCGCACAAAATCGGCGAGGTGCACGAAGGCGCCGCGACGATGGACTGGATGGAGCAGGAGCAGGAACGCGGCATCACGATTACGTCGGCCGCCACCACCACCTTCTGGAACGGCAAGCGCCTGAATATCATCGACACGCCCGGGCACGTCGATTTCACCATCGAGGTCGAGCGCAGCTTGCGCGTGCTCGACGGCGCGGTTTGCGTGCTCGACGGCAACCAGGGCGTCGAGCCGCAGACGGAGACCGTTTGGCGCCAGGCCGACAAATACAATGTGCCGCGCATCGTCTTCGTCAATAAAATGGACAAGATCGGCGCCGATTTCTTCAAATGCGTCGAGGACATCAAGACCCGTGTCGGCGGCAAGCCCGTCTGCATGCAATTGCCGATCGGGGCCGAATCCAATTTCAAAGGAATTATCGATCTCGTCCGCATGAAGGCGGTGGTCTGGGACGAGGAAGGCCTCGGCGCCAAATATCACGACGAGGAAATTCCGGAAGAACTGAAGGCGCAGGCGGAAGAATATCGCATGCAACTGATCGAGGCGGCCGTCGAATTGGACGACGACGCCATGCACGCCTATCTCGAAGGGCAGGAGCCGGACGAGGAGACCTTGCACAGGCTGGTGCGCAAGGCGGTGAAGGAGATCGCCTTCCATCCCGTATTCTGCGGCTCGGCCTTCAAGAACAAGGGCGTGCAGCCGCTGCTCGACGCCGTCGTTCATTACCTGCCGTCGCCGGTCGATCGCGAGGCGATCAGGGGCGTGGACATGAACACGGGCGAGGAAATCGTTCGCAATCCGTCGGATTCCGAACCCTTCTCCATGCTCGCCTTCAAGATCATGGACGATCCCTTCGTCGGCACGATCACTTTCTGCCGCGTTTATTCGGGCAAGGTGGAGTCCGGCACGACCGTGCTCAATTCCACCAAGGACAAGAAAGAGCGCGTCGGCCGCATGCTGCTGATGCACGCCAACAACCGCGAGGACGTCAAAGAGGCCTTTGCCGGCGACATTGTCGCGCTCGCCGGCCTCAAGGACACCCGCACCGGCGACACGCTTTGCGATACGCTCAAGCCCGTCATTCTGGAGCGCATGGAATTCCCCGATCCGGTGATCGAGATCGCCATCGAGCCCAAGTCCAAGGCCGACCAGGAAAAGCTCGGCATCGCTCTGTCCAAGCTCGCGGCCGAGGACCCGTCCTTCCGCGTTTCGACGGATCAGGAATCGGGCCAGACCATTCTGAAGGGCATGGGCGAACTCCATCTCGACATCAAGGTCGACATTCTGAAGCGCACCTATAAGGTCGACGCCAATATCGGCGCGCCGCAGGTCGCCTATCGCGAGCGCCTGTCCAAGCGTTGCGAGATCGACTACACCCACAAAAAGCAGACCGGCGGCTCGGGCCAGTTCGCCCGCGTGAAAATGGTGTTCGAGCCGAACGAGGCGGCGGCCGGCAACACGTTCTCGAGCACGATCGTCGGCGGCGCGGTGCCGAAGGAATATATCCCCGGCGTCGAAAAGGGCTTCGAATCCGTGATGGGGGCGGGCGTCCTCGCCGGCTTCCCGGTGGTGGACGTCAAGGCGACGCTGATCGACGGCGCCTTCCACGATGTCGACTCCTCGGTTCTCGCCTTCGAAATCGCCTCGCGCGCCGCCACCCGCGAAGCTTTGCAGAAGGGCGGTTCGGTTCTGCTCGAGCCGATCATGAAGGTCGAGGTGGTGACGCCGGAGGAATATACCGGCTCCGTCATCGGCGATCTGAACTCGCGTCGAGGTCAGATCCAGGGCCAGGATATGCGCGGCAATGCCGTGGTGATCAACGCCATGGTGCCGCTCGCCAATATGTTCGGCTATGTCAACCAGTTGCGCTCCTTCACGCAAGGCCGCGCCAACTACACCATGCAATTCGACCACTATGAGCAGGTGCCGGCCAACGAGGCCGCCAAGGTTCAGGCGAAATTCGCCTGACGCATCTGCTGAAACCGAAATACGCTTGAAGGAGTCCGGGCCATGGCCAAGGAAAAATTTTCGCGCACGAAGCCGCACTGCAACATTGGGAC
>CAYRNB010000047.1:16415-24431 GCA_964425315.1 uncultured Rhodoblastus sp. | reverse complement strand
AGCCGGAGGAAACGGCGTGGCCGATCGACTTCGGCGCGTTGGTGCCGTGGATGCGGAACAAAGTGTCCTTATTGTCCTGGAAGAGATAGAGGGCGCGCGCGCCGAGCGGATTGTGCAGGCCCCCGTCCACATGGTCCGGCAAATCGGGGTCGCGATCGAGCATGTCCGGCGGCGGCGTCCAGCCGGGCCAGTAGGCCTTGCGGCCGATGACCGCGTCGCCCTTCCAGGAAAAGCCCTGTTTGCCGACGGCGACGCTGAATTGCAGCGCCTTGCCGTCGCCGAGCGAATAATAGAGCTTGCGCTTGGCGGTGATGATGGTGATCGTCCCCTCCGGTTCGCCGGTCGGGTCGTTGACCTTGCGCTCGGTCTTCCACTTTTTGTTCACATAGGGATCGAGATCGACCGGCGTTGAATAATTGGGATCGGCGTCGGGAGGTATCGGGGCATAGCCCACATCCACGGAAGAGCGCCCTTCGGGTTCGTAAAGAGAACCGGGGCTGTCGAGGTTGACGATGACGTTATCCCCCGCATCGGGAATCCTCTGACGCTGGTAACTGCGCGGCGAGCGCGGCGGACTCGCCTCCCGGTATGCGTGCGTCGTTTGCGCCGGCGAGGGGACAAAAGCGAACCATTGCGCCTGGGCCTGCGGCGCCGCCGCCAGAAAAAGACCGCCCGCCAAGAAAAGGACGCCAGACATGAGAGCCGGATAGAAATTTCGCTTGTCCGTCATGGCGATCCTTCCCTGAAACGGCGTCCGAAAATGCGGCGCCCGGTCTTGCGTAAAAAGTCGCGTCTCAAATGAGACTAGCCCTTTTTGCGCCTCGACCAAAACGCAAAAGGGCGCGCTTGCCCGCAGCGCGGACGGAGCAATGCGACTCTCTGTCTATGAATCAATTATGGCCGTTTGTGAACCGCAGTCCAAATTGGGCGGTGAGTCAGTTTGAATTTCGGGATTGGGCGGCAAGCGGAATTACGTCGAATAACCGAATCGGGAGCGCGAACGGAAGCGCAAGTTGAGGCGCTACCCCACATTGACGTTCACGTCTTGAGCACGGCGCAGGCGCCGCCGGCGCGCTCGATCCTGGCGCAGAGTTTTCGCGCCGTGGCGCGGCTTTGGGCCGGAACCCGCACCCGCCAGAATCGGGCAAAGCCCCGGCCCGGCGCGCGCTTGCCGATCACCATCGGCTCCACGCCGCCCAGGATCGAGCCAAAGCGTCGTTGCGCCCGCGCATAGGCGGCGAGCGCGGCCCGCTTGTTGAACGAGCCGGAAATCTGCACGCCCCAGGGCGCGGTCAGGGTCGAGCCAGCGAACAAGTGGGGTTGATGGGCGGCGATATAGGCCGCCGTTTGCAGGCAGCTGCGATTTTTTTTGAAGCGCGCCTCCTTGGCCACGTCGGCGGCGCCGGCCCGCCAATCCTCGACCGGCAGCGAGGTGACGATGTCCACGTAATTGCGCGTCTCCCATGGCAGGCCGCCCGTCCCGGCGAGCCAGGCGGCGACGCGCGCCGGGCCGCCGTTATAGGCGGCGGCGGCGAGGCCGAGATTGCCGAATCGCGCCCGCAATTCTGCGAGAAACTCCGCCGCCTTGGGGATCGCCTGTTCGGGATCGAAAGGATCGGCGAGGCCGCGCTCGTCGGCCGTTCCCGGCATGAATTGCGCTATGCCCTGCGCGCCTGCTCCGCTCACCGCCGAGGGACGAAAGCTGCTTTCCTGCCAGATCAGCCGGGTGAGAAAGGAGGCCGGCAGGCCGTTTCGCTTCGCCGCCGCCTCGATCATCCCGCAGACCTGCTTGCGCAAGCCGCCGCCGGGCGGAGCATGCCCCGCCTCCGCTGACGGAGCGCCGGCGCAGGCCAGAACCAAGGCCAGGGGCATAATATCGCGTCGCCCGATCATTCCTTCCCTTCCCGCCGCGCGAGCGCACGCCATTCAGGAAAGAGGATATTTCTGGCGAAAAGAGGCCGCCGGTCAATCGCCTCACGCGCGCACGGCGGCAAGATAGGCCATTTCGCCGCCCATGGTCATCGGGCGCAGGCCATCCACGCCGAGCGGATGATAATCGGGATTGCTCGGCCAGGGGTCGAGCGCGTAAGCGCGCAATATTTTCGGGCCGGCGGGCGTGTCGATATAATCGGCTTCGGCTATGGCCATGCAATGGTGGGGATTGGCGTAAAGCAGCAGCCGGTTGTGGACGAGTTCGTTGATGACGAGCGCATCGGTGATGTTGTCCACGCCCGTGTATTGGTCGTAGGCCGCTTCGACCTTCGGAAAGAAGGTCCGGTTGTTATCGTCAACCCAGGGGGTGTTGAGCATGGCCGAGATCGTCAGCGGCTGCACGGTGGCGCAATAAAGGCCGTGACAGATTTTTTCGACGATCGTCTGCTGAGCGATCTGATGGCCGAGATTGTCGAATATCATCGAAGCAACGGCGGCCCAGCACCAGTTCGGACATTCCTGCTTGACGACCTTCGGCCGGGAGACAGCGGCGTGGCGCACCCAGGGCATGGCCCTGAGAGAGAAAGAGGAAGCGGCAAGCCCGGCCGCGCCAAGGAGAAATGCACGCCGATCCATTCTCGATCCCTTCTCGATCGCGTATCGACTCTCGCTCCATTCTTGATTCGCGACAATATTCCCACTAGGCGCCTGAGCACAAAATTACGTCATTCTGCCTATTGTATGGTTAAAATTTTATTTCTTCTCCCATTGTCGGCATTTCCACCACAGCGCCGCCAAGTTTCGCGGCGAAGGCGCGCATGGCCTCCTCTTCGCCATGGACCAGAAAAGTCCGCTTCGGCGCCGCCTTCTTATGCCAGGCAAGCAGTTCCGTCTGGTCGGCATGGGCTGAAAAGCCGTTGATCGTATAAATACGCGCGCGCACGGTGATTTGTTCGCCGAAAATCGTCACGTGTCTGGCGCCATCGATAATTTGCCGGGCGAGGGTGCCCCGCGCGGCGAAGCCGACGAAAATGACGCTCGAATCCGTGCGTCCGAGATTATGGCGCAGGTGGTGGCGCACGCGCCCGCCCGTGCACATGCCGGAGCCGGCCATGATGACGGCGCCGCCGCTGATCGAATTGAGCGCGATCGATTCCGCCGTCTCGCGGCAGAAGTGCTGCACGGGCGTGCGGAAGGGATCGACCTTTTTCGCGAACAGGCGCGCCGTCTCCGGCCCGTAGGATTCGGGATGGTCGAGAAAAATCTCGGTGGCGGAAATGGCCATGGGCGAGTCGAGAAAGACCGGCAGGGAGGGCGGCAGTATGTTCTGCTCGATCCCCTCCCGCAGATAGAAGAGGATTTCCTGCGCCCGCTCCAGCGCGAAAGTCGGGATGATGACGTTGCCGCCGCGTCGGAAGCTTTCGTTCAGCGCCTCGTAGAATTCGTCCAGCGACGCTTCGAGCGAGCGGTGCCGGCGATCGCCATAGGTCGTCTCCATCACCACCGCGTCGACGCGATGCGGCGGGTCGGGGTCGCGCAGGAGTGGACGGCCCGAATTGCCGATATCGCCGGAAAACAGGATGGTCTTGTCGCGGCCCTGCTTGGAAAGCGTGACGAGCACGCTGGCCGAGCCGAGAATATGGCCGGCGTCGAAAAAGGTGACGCGCAAGCCGGGAGCAAGCTCGATTTTTTCGCCATAAACGGCCTCGCGGCCGAAGCGGTCGAAACATTTGAGCGCGTCGCGCAGCGAATAGAGCGGCTCGCCGTTTTCCGGCTTTTCGCCGCGTCGCTGGCGCAGCCGCGCGTGATAGCGCGCCTCTTCCTCCTGCAGATGCGCGGCGTCGAGCAGCACCAGGCGCGCGAGGTCGCGCGTCGCCGCGGTCGCGACGATCTCGCCGCGAAAGCCGCGCTTGGTCAGCAAGGGCAGACGGCCGCAATGGTCGAGATGCGCGTGGGTCAGCAGGACGTAGTCAATTTTCTTGGCGTCGAAGCCGAAGTCTTCGGCATTCTCCTCCTCGAGCCGCCGGCCGCCTTGAAAGAGGCCGCAATCGACCAGGATTTTCCTGCCGGCCGCCTCCAGAAGATGGCACGAGCCGGTGACGCTGCGGTCGGCGCCGTGAAACGACAATTTCATTGCAGGCCCCCGCTGGAAAATTCAGACCTTCGGCGCCGCGCGCTCCCATTGCCGCAGGCCGTCGAAAATCTCGCGCGCGGTTTCGGCGAACCAGAACAGCTCCCGGTCTTCGAGGTCGATCACGCCCTCTTCCGCCAGCATGTCGAAATTGACCGCCTCGCGCCAGAATTTCTCCCCGACCAGCACGATGGGGATCGGCCTTTTCTTGCGCGTCTGCACCAGGGTGAGCACTTCGAAAAGCTCGTCGAACGTGCCATAGCCGCCGGGGAAGGCGACCAAGGCCCGCGCCCTTTGCACGAAATGCAATTTGCGCAAAGCGAAATAGTGGAACTGGAAACAGAGGTCGGGGGTGACATAGGGATTGGGATATTGCTCGTGCGGCAGGCTGATGTTGAGTCCGACGCTTTTCGCCCCGACGTCGAAGGCGCCGCGATTGGCCGCCTCCATGATCCCCGGCCCGCCGCCGGTCATGACCAAAGTTGTGGGCTTCTCCGCGACGAAATTGGCTTCGCCCACCAGACGGCCGAGTTCGCGCGCCACTTCGTAATAATGGCTCTTGGCGAGAATTCTCTCGGCGACGGCGAGCTTGCGCGAGAGCAGGAAGGCGTCGGGCCCCTCGCCGGCCGCGGCGAGGGCGGCGCGAGCCGCTTCGACCTTGCGCCGCGCCTCGGCCGGTTCGCAAATGCGCGTGCTGCCGAAGACGACGATCGTATGGGCGACGTCATGGCGGCGCAAAAACAGCTCCGCCTTGAGATAATCCATCTGCAGCCGCAGGCCGCGCGTATCGCGGCCCGCGAGAAAATCCCTGTCCGCATGGGCCAGTTCATAGCTTGGGGAACGCAGGATTTCCCGCACCCGCGCCATTGCGGCGGGATCTTCCTCCGCCGCTTTCGGCTTTCGCCAGGGAAGCGGCTCGCGCCTTTGCTCCGGATGGGGAGGCGGCGGGATATGCGGCGCGCCGCCGTTCGAATTTTTCCGTGCCAATGCGTCGCCTCGCGAAAGGATGAGCGAATCATCTGGCGCGACGCCAGTAAGCCAGTATAGAGGCTTTTCGGCCGTCAGGGCGAGGCGGGAGCTTCCTCCTCGGCGCTCGGCTGCTCCAGCAGGCGCGACAGCAGGCCGCCCGCGCCATATTTCAGCCGCGCCAGCATGGCGATGGCGCGCGCGCGGTTATAGACGCACAATTTCTTCAAAATGACGCCGACATGGGCCTTGACGGTGGTTTCGCATATGCCGAGTTCATAGGCGATCACCTTGTTCGGCAGGCCGTCGATGAGAAGCGCCAGAACCCGCCGCTGGCGCGGCGTCAGGCTGCTGAGCCGCTGCAGGACGTGCGCGTCGTCGCAGGGACCGGAACGACAATCTTTTTCATGCGGGCAATTCTCCGCGCGCCCGTCCAGGGGCGCGGCGAGGAGGGCGATCATATCGCGGGCGGAGGCGAGATATTCGGCCATATGGCCGTTCAGGACGTCGCGCTGGCGGCGGAAATGCTCGATCTGCGCTTCGGCGGCGTGAGCCGGCGCCTCGGAATGGGCGAGCGCCTCGAAGAAATCGCCTGCGGCGCAGGCGCTGGCGTGGATCATCTCGATCGCCTTGATCTGAAGCTCCTCGCATTCGGCGGCGATCAGCGCGCTTCGGGATTCGAGCGTCCGGGCGGTCTCGGCCGTCATGTCCTTGAACTGCACGTAGGCCTCCTCGACCTGGCGCAAGCTGGGCCCGAGATCGGCCGAGGGGAAATGAAACGGTTTGGCGCCCTGCGACGCCGGAGAGGCCGGAACCGACTGGGCGTCGTCACCAACGTCATTGACGGGGTTCGCGTCGGAAACCTCGAAAGAGGACCGAAATTCCATGCCCAGTCGCGGGCCTTCCGCGTTCATCGCCGCCCTCCGATTTTTCTGGATTGCCCTTTCACCGCGCTCATCTGGCTACGCTTGCGCCCCGCATGGCGCGAGGGCGGGCGAAACGCGCTTCGCGCAAGACTTACGCGCTTCGGCGTATCGCTTCGCGGCCCCATGCTCGTTCGATTGTGCAAAAATTGTGACGATTGGCAACGACGAAAATTCGCCAAAAAGTCGTAGATTTTGGCGAATTCGCGGCCCCCGCGGCGGCGTATTTTCACAACTTTCCTCAACGAACTCGTCTTTCGCGTCAGATCACCACCTTGCGGTAGAGATGCCAGGTCGCATGGCCGAGAACCGGCAGCACGATAATAAGGCCGGTCATCAAGGGGATCATGCCAAGAATCAGCAAGACGGCGACGATGAAGCCCCAGGCGAGCATCGGCCCCGGATTGGCCCGCATGGCGCGCAGAGAGGTCCCCATCGCCGTCGAGATCGACACATGGCGGTCGAGCAGCAGCGGGAAAGACACGACGCTGATCGACAGAACCACCAGGGCGAAGAGGAATCCGACGCCGACGCCGACGCCGATCAGTTTCCAGCCCGCGGCGGTCGTCAGGGAGTCATGGAAGAAGGCCGTCAGCGACGCCGGCGTTTGCGCGCCGAACGTGAGCACATAGATCGACGCCGCCGCCGCCAGCCAAAGCGCGAAAATGCCGATCAGCAGCAGACCGAGCTTGAAAATCGCGGCGGCCGCCGGCGAGGCGAAGGCTTTAAAACCTTCCGCCCAGGAGATTGTCTCGCCACGCTCGCGCCGCAAGCTCATTTCATAGAGCCAGAGGGCGGCGAAGGGGCCGATCAGCGCGAAGCCGGCAACGATCGGCGCGATCAGCAGCGGCGCGCCGAACTCTGACGCCGCCAGCGCCACGACCAGGCCGATAAAAGGATAAATCACGGCGATGAACAGCACGTCGTCGCGAAAGGCGGCGAAATCGGCAAATCCCTTGACGAGCGCGTCGCCGAGATCGCCGAAGGAAATGCGCCGCACCGCGGGCGGCGCGAGGGTATTGTCGACTTCGGTATGAATGAGGGCGTGACCGAGCGCGCGCGCCGCATGGCCGGCCGCCGCCAATTGGATGACGCCCCATTCGACGGGGTTTCTGATCCACATGGTCCATCCTCCCAGATCCGTCTTCGCGCGCCGCGATGATGGGAAACGAAATAGGATGCGACCGCGAAGAGCTTCGAGGCCCAGGCCAACAACGCGTTTCGGCCCCAAAAGTTTCGTTGAAATTAAGAGCTTAAGCTTGGTCTTGGGCCGCAGGCCGGCGACGTCCCTTGAACCGGGCGCCGGGAAAGACCCGTTTGGCGATGCGACTCCGCGCAATCGGCGTGATACGAGAGTTCTTCGGCGATCACGCCAAAAACGATCGGCTATGATCCGCAGGGTCAAGCGAGGAGATGGCCATGGGCGCGCGCTTCGGTATTCTCGTCTTTCCAAAAGTCCAGCAGCTCGACCTGACCGGCCCTTATGAAATCTTCACGTCCGCGCGAGAATCGGAGACGCATCTGATCTGGAAGGATCGCCGCCCGCTGACTTCCTCGACCGGGCTGTCGCTGACGCCGACCACGACGTTCGACGATTGCCCGCCGCTCGACGTTCTGTGCGTCCCCGGCGGCGTCGGCGTCAATTCCCTGATGGAGGACGGCGCCGTGATCGGCTTCCTCCGCCGGCGAGCCGGCGAAGTCCGCTATCTGACTTCGGTGTGCACAGGCGCCTTGGTCCTCGGCGCGGCCGGTCTTCTTCAGGGGCGCAGGGCGACAACCCATTGGAACGCGCATGATTTCCTGAGGCGCTTCGGCGCGATTCCGACAGCAGGCCGCGTCGTGCAGGACGGCAGCCTGATCACCGCCGGCGGCGTCACCAGCGGCGTCGATTTCGGGCTTGCCGTCATTGCCGCGCTTTTCGGCCAAGAAGAGGCGGAGACGATCCAGCTCGTCTTGGAATATGACCCCGCGCCGCCGTTCGACTCGGGCGCGCCGCACAAAGCGCGCGCGGACATCCTCGCGGCCGCCAGGACGAGGTTGGCGGCCTCACGCGCGGCGCGTGAG